>JAEZCN010000077.1 GCA_023433515.1 Pseudomonadota bacterium | reverse complement strand
GCAGGTCGCGCGCCCCGAGCATCGCCGGCAGCAGCAGGATGCCGATCGCCTCGACGACGGGCACGGCGAACAGGAACATCATCACGGTGCCGTGCATCGTGAAGAGCTGGTTGTAGGTGTCGAAGTCGACGAAGTCGTTGTCGCCGACCGCGAGCTGCGTGCGCATGAGCAGCGCCAGCACGCCGCCCAGGACCAGGAACAGCAGCGCGGTCCCGATGTAGAGAATCCCGATGTACGTGTTGTTGACCGCGGAGAAAATCCGCCAGCCGCGCGGCGCTTTCCAGATTTCGGTCAGCCGCTCGAGCTCGCCGGGTGGACGCGGCAGCGGATTGGGAAGCGGTTCGCGGGGAGTTTCAACGCTGGGCATACAGCAACACCACGCCGGCGGCGTAGGTCAGGATCACGGCGATCGAGTCGTATCCCATGCGCAGGAATGTGCGGTCGCGGCGCTCGAGCGTTCCCGCGAGGTAGATGGACGTGAGGACCAGCGCGAGCAGTGCCGCGGTGGAAGCGAACTGCCCCGCCTCGACCATCACCGGACCGCCGCGATGCAACGCATCGACCAGCACGATGATGTTCACGTTGAAGAGATTGGTGCCGAAGATTTCCGAGATCGCCATCGTGTAGCGCCGCCGCCGCACGGCCTCGAGCACGGTGCTCAACTCCGGCAGTGAGGTCGCGAAGGCGAGCGCCACCGCGCCGAAAAAACTGGCGCCGAGCCCGGTTTTCTCGGCCAATGCCTCGCCCGTGCGCGCCAGCAGGAAGCCGGCCACGAGGATCACGGCCGCGCACAGGGCGGTGTACGTGATCAGCCTG
The DNA here is from genome assembly GCA_023433515.1 of Pseudomonadota bacterium. Classification (GTDB taxonomy): domain Bacteria; phylum Pseudomonadota; class Gammaproteobacteria; order Steroidobacterales; family Steroidobacteraceae; genus CADEED01. The sequence goes on along the minus strand of JAEZCN010000077.1, from coordinate 59,763 downwards.
CCCAGAGTTCGATCGTCTTCGCGATCATCCGCGACGTCTTTCTCGTTGCCCTCCGGCTCCGCGCGCCAATGCTGGTCGCTGCGAGACCGTATGAGCACGCGAATGCCGATCGCGTACGCGAGCAGGATGAGCCAGCTCCCCCAACCGATGCCGAGGAACTGCCGGTCGCCCAGCGTCGCGGAGACCGCGACGAGCGCCAGAACGATGATGCCTACCACGCCCTGCAACGCCACCTTGATCGACGGCACGTTCGACGTCAGCGCCTCCCGCCGGTACGCCGCATCCGCGATCGCGAGGATCAGCACGTTGATCGATGCGCTGCCGAGCACGTCGTTGATCGTCAGGGTCGGCGCGCCATCCAGCGTGGCGGTGATGGCGACCGCGATCTCCGGCAACGAGGTGATCGCGGCCAGCAGCACCATGCCGATCGCCGCCTGCCCGATGCCGGTCTTGCCGGAAATCCCATCGACGAACCTCACGAGCCTCGTGCCGGCCAGCCACACGGCGATGGCCGCGCCCACGAACACGGGGACGAGCACCAGGAATGATGCGGACTCGAAGTTCATTCGAGGCTCTCGAGCCAGGCCGCGACCGCGCGCAGCTCCGGCCCGTCGTAAGCGCGCGTGTCGGGCATCAGACTCCCGGGCTTGATCGCCTGCGTGCCGGCGATCCAGCCGGCCATCGTGCCGACGTGGTTGTCCAGCACGCCGGCGCCCAGCGAGCGGCGGCTGCCGACGTGCGTGAGGTCCGGCCCGTCATCGCCGCGCGCCGAAGTGCCCCGCACCGTGTGGCACTCACCGCAACCTCCGCGCAAGAAGGCCGCACGGCCGCGGGCCAGGAAATCGTCGGCGGGCTCGGGCGCGTCCTGCGACTGGCGCGTTCGCCAGCGCTCGAAAACCTCTTCCGGCTCGACGACCACGATCAGCGACATGAGCGCGTGTTGTCCGCCGCAGTATTCTGCGCAATTGCCGCGATGCACGCCGGGCCTGTCCGCCTTCAGCACGACCTTGTTGCGGTGGCCGGGGATCATGTCGACCTTTCCGGCGAGCGAAGGCACCCAGAAGCTGTGAATCACGTCTTCGGTGATGAGCTCCACCTCGACGGTGCGGCCCACGGGCACGTGTATTTCGTTCGCCAGTTCGAACTTCTTTCCCGAGCCGCTGTACCTCACCTCCCACCACCACTGCCGCGCGTTCACTTCGATGCGCAGGTCGCCGTCTCCGGCGCTCACGCCGAGTGATCGCGACACGCTGCTCACGCAGTCGAGCAGGAAGCGCAATGCTCCCTCGCCCTGGAAGTTGCCGAGCGCGTTGCTCACCGCCAGTGAATAGAGCAGCAGCGCCGACAGCACCGTGCCCGGGAATACCAGCCCGCCGCCGGCGAGCCAGCGCCGTTCCCGGATCGGGCGTGCGGGCGAGAACACCGCGTACAGCAGCAGGGCCATCACGAACACGAAGATCAAGCCACAGGCCACGTACATCGTGAGCGACAGTTCGTGGACGAGCGCGGCGCCGCTGCCTTCCGCGGGTTTCCAGGTCGGGTCCACGGCTCACTCCAGCGTATATAGATAGGCCGCGATGTCGCGGGCGGATTGCGGGTCGTCCACCAGCGCGGGCATCGCGGTCAGGGGCGCCATGGCGGGAGGATCGAGCAGCCACGGCTCGAGGTAGTGAGGCCGGTTCGGCCACTTGCCGGCGAGGTAGACGCGGCGCGCGAACCCCGCGAGCGGCGGGCCGACGCTGCCGCGCGCCGCGCGGACGCCGGGAATGTCGTGACAGGCGCCGCATTGCAGGCGCGCGATCTCCATGCGACCGCGTTCCGCATCGGCGTCCGGCATGACGACCCGCGGCGCGCTCGTTTTCGCGCAGCCGGTCAGGCCGATGATCGCCAGTCCGAGGGTGGTTGTCAGGATGCGCTGGTTCATTGCGAGAAGAGGAAATCGGCCATCGCGCGCGCGTGCTCGGGCGCGACGCCCATATCCGGCATGAGCGTCTGCGGGCTGACAGCGGGCGGATCCATGATCCAGCGCGCGAGATTCCTCTTCGTGTTCGGCAACACGCCCGCGATGTACGCGCGCCGCCGCCAGTCGACCAGCGGCGGACCGGTGTCGACTCGCGGGCCGACCACGCCTTCGATCCGGTGGCACGAATGACAGCCATACTGCCGCAGCAATACGTCGGCGCCTTCTTCGCGTGGCGGAACACTGGCGCGCGCCTCGCAATTCGCCCCGGCCGACGATTCCATCGCGGCGCGATAACCATTCAAGTCGAGATCCGGAAGTGTCTCCAGGAACGCGACCACGGCCCACAGGCTGTCTTCGGAGAGCCGATACTCCCATGCGGGCATGCCCGTCATGCGCACGCCCTTGCGCGTGACGTGATGCAGCCATTCCAGCGGATGCGTCGTCGCCGTGTGCGCGAGGCTTGCCGGTACCGGCAACATGCCGAGCGCGAAGGACTCGGGTGGAACACCGGGTGCGCCGTGACATGCAACGCAATGCTCGCGGTAACACGCTGCTCCATGGCTCAACACGTCCGGATCATCCAGCGAAGGCACCACCGAGTCGTCTGCGGAAGCGTTCACCGAATATTCCAATCCCACATCGAGCACGCGATGCGTCACTCGAAAATGCTGCTTGGTCGCGTCGGTGCTCAGCGCTCCTGAGAGCAGCAGGGCGACGCCGATGATTCCGCCGAGCAGGATCAGTCCACCGGCGCCGAGCAGCACGAGCAACAGGTGACGACGGGGATGCTCGGACATCACGCGACGTTTACGCGATGTGCCGACCTCGGCGCGCGTCGTTCCGCGCGTCGGGTGTGCTTGCATGGCGGTTCATTCCGCGAGGTTAGGTTCCGTCCGGCACGATTTATGTAGGGATGCGCTGCTGTAGATGTGGCGCAATGACGTCGAAGGCTCCCGGCGCATCGACTAGCTATTGGCGCGGCCGGCGTCGGATGCCGCTGACAAGCGGATGGGTCGCGCGTGGAAATCCGCTATTGAAATCTCCGGCGATCCATGTTCCGGGCGTCGTCGCGGGTCCACCCCTTCCTCCTCGTGTTGCCATCGGCTAGCATCGGACACGCAGGATAGAGTCTTCCGCTGCCTAACTAAGAAGGGAGGGATGCCGATGCACGGCGCGAGGTTCCACGCACCGATGAAGGTCCTCGGCTACGTGGTGCTGCTGCTGATGGCCGCGGCCATCGGGTGGGGTGGCTACATCACCCTGAAGCACTGGGCCGGCATCGGCGTCTAGCTACCCGGACGCGCCGTGAACAAGCGCCAGAGCCGCGTCTTCGCCATCGCCTGCACGGGCATCGCCGCGCTGATCTTCCTCGTGCTGACGGTCGACAGCCACCGCCAGTTCGGCGAGCTGACCAATGCCGACCAGATCACTCCCGCGGTCACCGCGGGCAAGGACGTGTGGCACGACAACAATTGCATCAACTGCCACACTCTGTTCGGCGAGGGCGCCTACTACGCACCGGACCTCACCAAGATCACGCAACTGCGTGGCGAGGAGTACCTGAAGGCGTACATGCGCGACCCGGGGCGCTTCTACAACGAGCAAACTCATCGCCGCCTGATGCCGAAGCAGGACTTGAGCGAAGAGGACATCTCGAACCTGATCGCCTTCCTGGACTGGGTGAGCAAGGTGGACAACCAGGGCTGGCCGCCGAGGCCGATCCTCGTGACGGGTTCTTCCATTCCCGGAATGGACCTGACGCCGGCGCAGCAGGCGCATCCCTCGCAGCAGGAATCCGCGGGTCTGCCGCCGGGCGCGCGGCCTGTCGGCGAAGGCGACGATCCGGTCGCGCTGGGCCAGGCTTTGTTCCGCACGGCGGCGCCGGCATGTAATGCCTGCCACTCCACGGCACCGGGCGTGAACATGGCAGGGCCGAGCCTCGCGGGCGTGGCAGCGCGCGGGAGTTCGATCGTGGGCTCGAGCGAGTATCGGGGCGAAGCAACGGACGCCCCAGGCTACATCCGCGAGTCCATCGAGTCGCCGAGCGCCTACCTGGTGCCGGGACCGATGTACTCCGCCGAGGGCACATCATTCATGCCCAACACCTATCACGGCGTGCTGACCGACGAGCAGATCGATCAGCTCGTCGCCTTCCTCGCAACCTTGAAGTAGAAGCATATGCGCTATCGCTCACAAGCAGTGGCCTACTGGTACTTCGCGGTCGCGATGGTGCTGTTCGGCCTGCAGCTGGTGTTCGGCCTGCTGTCCGCCGCGAAGTACCTCGGACCCGATCCGCTTCTCTACATCCTGCCGTTCGATGTGACTAAGGTCATCCACACGAACCTGCTCATCGTCTGGGTCCTCACCGGCTTCATGGGTGCGACGTACTGGATGGTGCCGGACGAGTCGCGCGGCGAGCTGCACAGCGTGAAGCTCGCGTACATCCAGCTCGCGATCTGGGTGGTGATGGGGGTCAGCGCCATCATCGGTTACCTGTTCCGCTTCGGCACCGGCAACAAGCTGCTGGAGCAGCCGTTGCCGCACAAGATCGCCATCGTCGTCGTCATGCTCATGTTCCTCTACAACATAGGCATGACGATCAGGAAGGCCGGCCGGTTCACCACGACCGAAGGCGTGCTGCTGCTCGGCATCGCGAGCGCCGCGGTCCTCTATCTACCGGCGCTGTTGTACTACGAGAACTACACCGTCTCCATCTTCTATCGCTGGTGGACCATTCACCTGTGGGTCGAGGGCGTATGGGAGATGATCCAGGGCGGCTTCCTCGCCTACCTTCTCATCCGCCTTTCCGGGGCGGATCGCGAAGTGATGGAGAAGTGGCTGTACGTCATCGTCGGCCTCGTGTTCATCGCCGGCATCCTCGGCACGGCCCATCACTACTACTGGGTCGGCGTGCCGTCGTACTGGCTGCCGATCGGCGGGTTCTTCAGCGCGCTCGAGCCCGCCGCGCTCGTCGGCATGGCGATCTATGCGTACAGCGCGATGCGCCGTTCGGGGCTGGCCCATCCCAACTCGTTGGCGCTGCACTGGACCATGGGCAGTGCATTGTTCACGTTGTTCGGCGCGGGCCTCCTGGGACTTGCGCATACCTGGCCTTCGGTCAACAAGTGGACCCACGGCACCCTCATCACGGCGATGCACGGGCACGCGGCCTTTTATGGCGCGTACGCGATGATCGTGCTCGCGATGATCAGTTATGCGATGCCGGCCATGACTCACAATCGTCCGGAGCGCGGTACGTCGGTGGGCTTCTGGTCTTTCTGGTTGCAGCTCGCCGGCATGTTCGGCATGACACTTTCGTTCGCGACCGCCGGCATCGGGCAGGTGTATCTCGAGCGCATCCTGGGACTCGGCTACCTCGATACGCAGCTCAAGATCCAGGTTCACTTCGTCATGCTGATGGCGACGGCGTCGTTGTTCACCGTGGGTGTCGCATTGTTCATCTGGGATTTCTTCCGCTACCGGCCGCGCTTCGAGGTGGTGGCCGAAGATGCCGGGGCGGTGCCCGAAACGGCGGCGCCCGCGGCGACCCGGTCGCCTTGACGAGCGGATGAACCCGACACCGACCGGCGAGGTGCGCCGCGAGCAGTCGCCCGGCGCGGCGCCGTTCTACGTTCCGTCCGGCAACGAGATCGCCGTGTTCGAGCAGTGCCACGCTCGCCGTCTCGCCGTGATGCTCAAGGGGCCGACGGGATGTGGCAAGACGCGCTTCGTCGAGCACATGGCTTCCCGCCTCGGCCTGCCGCTCATCACGATTTCCTGCCACGACGACCTGACCGCGAGCGATCTGGTCGGCCGCTTTCTCATCCGGCATGACGGCACGGCGTGGCAGGACGGTCCGCTCACCCGAGCCGTGCGCGAGGGTGCGCTGTGTTACCTGGATGAAGTGGTCGAGGCGCGCCAGGACACGATCGTCGTGCTGCATCCACTGACCGATCACCGCCGGATCCTGCCGATCGACAAGACGGGCGAGCTGATCGAAGCGCCACCCTCGTTCCAGCTCGTGATTTCGTACAACCCGGGCTACCAGAGAATGCTCAAGGACCTGAAGCCGAGCACGCGCCAGCGCTTCGTGGCGCTCGACTTCGATTTCCCGCCGCCGGAGCGCGAGGTCGTCATCGTGCAGCGCGAGAGCGGGGCGGATCGGGCGGTCGTGCACGGGCTCGTCACTCTCGCCGGGCGATTGCGCGGCTTGCGCGACCGCGGACTCGCCGAGGTGCCGAGCACGCGCCTGCTGGTGGCCACCGGCAAACTGATCGCGAGTGGCGTGAGCGCGCGCGAGGCCTGCGAGGCGGCGCTGCTGTCTCCGCTCACGGACGACGCGCAGATGCTGGGCGCCATGCGCGATCTCGTTCACGCCTCGTTCGAACAAGATGGCGGAGGCTGAAGACGTACTCGTCGATGCGGCGCGCCACGCAACGGTGTTCGCGCGGCGGCTGTGGGCGCGGAGCCGTCCGCGACGACACTCCGATCTTCTCGAGCTGGCGAGCGTGGCGGAACGACTGGCGATCTTCGTCCAGGCGGCCTTCGGTATCCACCCGACGCTGCGTGTCGCGCAGGAACCCACGCCTCCCACGCTGCTCACGCGGCTTTTCCGCGGCGAGGCGTTGCCGCGTCACACGACGGCCATCCCGGCGACCGACGGTTCCGCCATCTGGCTACCGGGACGGGTGCCGGATGCCGATGGCGGCGCGATCGGTGCCTACCGATGCATGGTGGCGCTGCAGGCGGTGCGCGCCGCGCGCGGCAGCGCGGTAAACCTGGCGGCGGCACAGGCCGACGGCGTCGAGGACGTCTATCTACTGGTCGAAGCGGCGGCCGGCGAACACGCGCTCGCGGCCTTGCTCCCGGGAATGACCCGGGAGATCGAGCGGTTCCGCGCCGCGCAACTCGCGCGCCGGCCTCGAGTCGAGGACTTTCCCGTTTCGCGGCGGCCGCTGGAGGAACTCGCGAGACGGACGATGAGCGGCGCGCTTCCGGACGATCGCATTGCGCACGCGGGTTGGTCCCCTCGGCAATCCCTCGAGCTCGCCCGCTCGATCGCGGAGCGCTGCGCAATGCGCCGCGAGCGTGCCGCGTGCACCCTGTTCCGTGACCTCTGGACCGGAGAGCTGCGCGCAGCCGCTCCGGCCGCGCTCGTGAGTGGACCGCCGGCGGATCCGGCGGCGGCGCCGCAGTCACCGCCGAAAAGCGCGCGTCTCCCGCGCCGTCCCGAGGTGCGGGCCGCGAACGAGGACGAGGATGACCAGCGGCCTGGCGCCTGGATGGTCCAGTCGGCGCAGCCCGCGGAGACCGCGGAAGATCCCTTCGGCATGCAGCGACCCAAGGATCTGGACGAGGACGCCGAGGCCGGTGAATACGCGGATTCGGTCTCGGAGTTGTCGGAAGCGCGACTCGTCAGCACGCCGGAACGCGCGCGGGAGATTCTCGTCTCCGATGATCCGCCGGAAGCAGTCACGCGACGCGAGGTGTCGCGCGACGTGGCGTCCGTCGAGCTGAGTTATCCCGAGTGGGATTATCGACTGCCGGGTTATCGACATCCCGGCGCGCGCGTGAAACTCGAGCCCGCGGCCGCCGGATCGGCGGACTGGGTGGCGGAGACGATGCGCATGCACCGCGCCATGTGCGACGACATCCGGCGCAATTTCGAAATGCTGCGCGCCGCGCGCCTGCGCACGCGCAAGCAACCCGACGGCGACGACATCGATATCGAAGCGTACGTGGAAGCGCGCGCCGATCTTGAGGCCGGTCTGCCCATGGCTCAGGGGGTCTACCAGAGCGCCCGGCTCACACGGCGCGACATGGCCATCACTCTGCTGATCGACATCAGCGGCTCGACCGATTCGTGGATCAGCGCGCAACGGCGCGTCATCGACGTCGAGCGGGAGGCCCTGTTGCTGGTGTGCCACGCACTGCAGGGCCTGGGCGAGCCCTACAGCGTGCTCGCGTTCTCGGGGGAGGGGAGAAGCAACGTCGTCGTGCGGGAGATCAAGGATTTCGACGAGCCGTTCGGCGAAGGCGTGGCGTGCCGTATCGCCGCGATCGAACCCGAGCATTACACGCGCGCGGGCGCCGCGCTGCGCCACGCGACCGCGCGACTGGTCCGGCGTCCCGCGAGGCACCGGCTGCTGCTGCTGCTCTCGGACGGCAAGCCGAACGACAACGACGAATACGATGGGCGTTACGGGGCCGAGGACATGCGCCAGTCGGTGACCGAAGCGCGGCTGCAGGGTATCTATCCGTTCTGCCTGACGATCGACCGGCAGGCCGCAGGCTATCTACCGCGGGTGTTCGGCGCGCATCACTATGCGATGTTGCACAGGCCCGAGCTGCTGCCGGTCGCCTTGCTGGAATGGATGCGTCGCCTCGTCGCGGTGGGATGAGAGACGCGATGACCGAACGACTCGATTGGGATCCTTTCGATGGCGACGACGATCCGGTCGTGCGCTCCGACATGTTGCGGCGCCGATGCCCCGTCGCCCGCAGCGAGGCGCTCGGTTCATCGCTGTTTCGCCATCGCGACGTGATGCGCGCGCTCACGGATCACGAAACCTTCAGCAACGTGGTCTCGGCCCGCCGTTCCGTACCCAACGGAATGGATCCTCCCGAGCACACCGGGTACCGCCGGATCATCGAGCCATACTTCTCGCCCGAACGGATGCGCGCCCTCGAGCCGCATTGCCGGGCCGTCGTTCGCGAGCTGCTCGGCACGGCTCGAGGCGAGATCGAAGTCATGTCGCAGCTCGCCGAGGAATTCGCGCTACGGCTGCAATGCGGGTTTCTCGGCTGGCCAGTCGAGCTTCACGCCCCGCTGCGCGACTGGATCCGCGAGAACCACGAAGCCATCCGGTCGAGGGACCGCGCCGCGATCACCGCGGTGGCCGATCGCTTCGATGCGCACATAAGGGCGGTGCTCGCGGCGAGGCGCGAATCGCCGGGCTCGGGGAGTGACGACGTCGCGAGCCAACTATTGAACGAGCAAGTCCGCGGCCGGCGCCTCACGGATGAGGAGATCGTGAGCATCATGCGGAATTGGACGGTCGGCGAGCTCGGCACCATCGCGGCATCGATCGGAATACTCGTGTGCTACCTGGCAACCCGCCCCGAGCTGCAATCGGAACTGCCGCGACACAGCTCGACGATCCCGGCGGCCATCGACGAGATCCTGCGTATCGAGGCGCCGCTGTTGAGCTCACGCCGCATGACGTCGGCGGCCGTCGATCTGTCCGGAGTCACCATCGCGGCAGGGGAGCGCGTGGCGCTCATGTGGGCTTCGGCAAATCGCGACGAAGCCGTGTTCGGCGATCCGGACGAGTTTCGGCTCGACCGTGACCCCGGATCGAACCTGCTTTACGGCGCGGGCATTCACGTTTGCCCCGGAGCTCCGCTCGCCCGCATGGAGCTCGAGTGTTTCCTCGAGGAATTCCTGTCCGCGATGGGCGCATTCGAAATGGTTCCCGGCAAAACACCCGAGCGGGCCATGTACCCCGTGGGTGGCTTCTCCTCCATATGGGTGCGCCGGTCCACGTGATCGCGGCCAGCCTGGCCAGCGAGGTCGCGGGCATCCACGGGGCTTGCTGATGTCCAAACGGCCCGCCCGCGGCACCTTCGTACCGCGGGCAGACCATGTCACGGACTCAACGTCCCAGGTAGTTCATCAACCACGTCATTGCCGGCCGCGGCGTGCCATTGGGCTGTATCAGCCCGCTGCCGTTCACCCACGTGCTTCCGACCACGTAACCCCAGAGCGTGATACCGACGACCGATGGATGATCATGCAGCATCGGGAACTGGTTCCGCATGATGTTCAGCTGATCCTGGTCGTTGGTGCGGGCGACGTCGTACTCGGTGATGTAGATAGGCAGGCCGAGCGCGGCCACGCGATCCAGTCGTGAACGGATGTCGTTTACCGACCAGCTCTCGAGTCCGTGGCCCTGCGCGCCGAGCGCATCCACCACGCCGGCCTGGACCACGGGTCGCGCCAGGTTGATGAACGCGTCGGTGTCCCAGCTCAGCACGTTGTAGTCGTTCAGGACCAGGATCGCGTTGGGGCAATACTGCCGCGCGAGCTGGAACGAACGGATGATCCAGTTGCTGCCGAACGCGTTCTGCGCAAACGTGGCCGGTGCGTGGCTCGGGATCGCCTCGTTGACCACGTCGATGATCTTCGTGTTCGGGTAACGCGCGCAGAAGTCACGGATCCATTCCTCGATCTCCGCCGCCTGCTCTGCCGCGCTGAGATTGTGGATCCAGCTCGGCGCCTGGGCGCCCCAGATGAACGTGTGCTGCTTGAACGGAATGTTGTGCTGCTGGGCGTAGTTGTAGGCCGCATCGAGGCCGGCCCAGTTGTACTGGTCGCGGTTCGGCTCGACCTGGCCCCACTTGCCCTCGTTCTCCGGCGTGATCTGGTCCCAGTACTGGACGAAATCGGAGCGCACGCTGCCGTTGGTCGTGATGTTGCCGACGAAGAACGCGGGCAGTTGCGGACCGCTGCCTCCGCCGCCGCTCACGTTGCCGAAGCCGATGACGCCATTGCAGTGCATCCATTCGCTCAGGCTGCCACCGCCGCAGGTCCCGTTGGCCCAGAGGCCCGTGTTGTAGGTCTGCGCCTCGGCCTGCCGAGTCGTGCCATTGACGGTGATGTAATCCACCTGCACGTCGCGCCCGCTCGCGTCGTTGGTGAACGCCACCGTGATGGCGCCGTTGAGGTTGGTGGACGCGCTGTAGTTCTGGAAACTCGACGTCAACGTCCACGTCGCCACGTTTGTATTGTCGAGCCGCAGGCTGATCGACTCGGAGCCCGCCACCCCACGCGCCCGAACCACGATGCTGTTGGCCGAATTGGACACGGGTCCGTACGAGATGGCGCCGTTGCAATGCATCCACTCGCTGTTGGAGCCGCCGCCGCATGCGCCGTTCGCGTAGAACCCGGTGTTCGAACTCTGGTTCTCTGACTGGCGTGTCTGACCGTTGACGACGATGTAATCCACCTGCACGTCGCGATTCGTGCCGTCGTTCGTGAAGGCCACGGCGACGGTTCCGTTGAGATTCGTCGTGGCGCTGAGGCTCTGGTAGCCGGTCGTCAGCGTCCACGTGGCGACATTGCTGTTGTCGACGCGCAGCGTGATCGACTCGCCGCCCGCAGTGCCTCGGGCGCGAACGACGATGGTGTTGGTGCCTTGCGCAAAGGCCTCCGCGCCGAATCCCGCGAGCAGCATCGCCGCGAGGGCGATTGCCCTGTAGCAATTTCGCGCCGAAGGTCCATTCCCTGTTTCCCTGACCATGTTTGATACTCCTTTGGTTTCTCGCCGCCACGTCCGTGGCGAGCCGCGCACAGATTAGTCACCCGCGACCGCGGCTTCCCTACGTGGTTTACGCAACCCGCGCCGATCATCCCGCGATATGGGTTTGTGCATCGCGCGCTCCGACTAACCATATGCCGCCAGCCGCGCACGCGGGTCATAAGCTGCCATTACGGAAAGCGCATTGCCTTAGTGAAAGTGCGCTGATACGTTGCCCGACAGAGCGCGATAGTTAGAACAACGAAGAGGGAGACTTCATGAAGATTCGACTACGCATGTGTGCCGCGGCGCTGGGGGCCATGGCCTGCATTTCCAACGCGGGTTTCGCGGGCGCGGGGCACGACAAGCATCCCGCGAGGCATTCGGGGCCGGGAAATCTGTCCGGCGAGGTCATTCCGGTCGACATCTACGATCCGCAGGGCCTGGTGAGCCGCAATGGAGAGCTCGTGATCATCGCGGAGGGATACAGCTTCACCGAAGGTCCCGCCGCGGACCGTCACGGCAATGTCTATTTCACCGACCAGCCGAACGACCGGATCTACCGCTGGGATTCCGGGACCGGCAAGGTCACTCTGTTCCTTCAAGGCACGGGGCGCGCCAACGGCATGATCTTCGATCTCGAAGACAACCTCATCGCCGCGGCGGACATGCACGGGGAATTGTGGAAGATCTTCAAGGACGGCAGCCACAAGGTGCTGATCGACAACCACCAGGGCAAACTGCTGAACGGACCGAACGACGTGTGGATCAACCCCGTCAACGGCGGCATCTACCTCACGGATCCGATTTTCCCGCGAGGCTACTGGGATGCCGGCGATCCACGCCAGCAAGGCTGGGAGCCCACGCGGTCGGAGCAGGCGCCGCAGGGGAAGGGCGGTCACGTCTACTATCTACCGCCCGGCGCAAGGAAGATTCACCGGATGACGTCGGACGCGTTGGGATGGGAGTCCGATGCGTGGCCGAACGGTGTCGTCGGCACGCCCGACGGCAAGAAGCTTTACGTCAACAAGTGGTACTACGACAATAAAGGCGGCACGTGGGTCTTCGACATCAAGGGTGACGGCACCCTCAAGAACATGCGCAAGTTCACCGACTGGGGCGGCGACGGCATGTCGATGGACGAGCGCGGAAACGTCTACATCAGCAATGGCGAAGGCGTGATGGCGTTCGATCCCGACGGCAATCACATCCTGACGATTCCGACGGGCGGTGGTGCGACCAACAACACGTTCGCGGGCCGCGACGGCAAGACCCTGTTCATCACGGGCCCCGCCGACAAGGTGACGGCCATCAGGATGAACGTGAAAGGCGCGCCCACCCGCGCGCAACCTGGGAATCCACCCAAGAAGTGATCCGATGAACGCGCCCGCGGTATAAATGCCGCGGGCGCCCTTTCCAGGCATGCGCGACGATGCGTATCGGGCATCGCCGGCGATTCAGTTCCTGCCGTGCCTGTTGACCGGTGCGGAAACCGTCAAACTGCCGACTTCGTATACGCCATCGAACGCAGGGTTGGTGACTTCGAGCCGGATGGTCGGATGCTCGGGACAGTCGGCAGCGCATGCGGGGCCAAGATCGATACTTCCGCAATCGTCGGGGGTAGGGCCCGTGCATGCCCAGGTCGTACCACCCCGATATCGCGCGTCGAGATGGATGAGGCCCCAGTCCCGGATCAGATACCCCAATGGTTCGTGATCTTCGGAGCCAGGCGGCGCATTGATGAACGGCAAACCCTTCGTCTTGCGGGCATGCACGTTGCCACCGAAGACTATCCAGTAAGCCGCCGCATCCTTGCCGTCACGCCTGCGCCGGATGAGGTCCGCGCTCTTCTGGTCGCGATCCGCTGACGATTCGCCCCCGAGATCGTAGGCGATGAGCTTCACCTGGGCGCCGCCACGTGCGAGTCGACGCATCGCCAGCAGCGCGTCGCGCATCGCGCCGGATGCACGGCCGTCCCGGTTGTCCATCCAGAAAGTCGTGGCAGTCAGGAGTCCAACCGCCTCTGCCTCGTCGGGCTCGAAGAGAAACCGGTCGAGCACGGCCTGATCCCGGGCTTCGTATTCCAGCGCCACCACGAGAGGCCGTCCTGCCTTCGCCACGTGGCAGGCCAGCACACCGAGAAACGTGGGCGGTTCCGTCGAACCATGCAGGTCGCCGATGAAAACGCCTGGTGCGCCGAGCACCTGTTCGACGCCTTCGATCGGACTGCACGTATCGGCCGGTGTGGATGGAGCGCTCAGCACGAGCCCCAACGCGAGCAACGCGAACAGCCTGAACTTCATGTCGCCTCCCCGACTAACCATTCCGGTGTGCTAACTACCGGCCATTTCAACAGAGACGGCATCGCGGCGCTTGACGGGTTGGGAAAATTGTATCACTGTACCCATACACTTCAACTGATCGTTTTTCAGCAAGGCCTCAGTGGACATCACCATCAACCTGACCGACGGCGTGCCGATCTATCGGCAAATCGTCAACCAGATCAAATACCTGGTGGCGTCCGGGTTGCTGCGGCCGGGTGAGGAGCTGCCGCCCATTCGCACACTGGCGCTGCAGCTCAAGGTCACGCCGAACACGATCGTGAAGGCATACGGCGAACTCGAGGTTTCCGGCGTCATCCACAAGCGCCAGGGTTCGGGAACGTTCGTTTCGGAGGCGCGCCCACCCCAAGTGGCGCTGCGCGAACGTCGGCGCGTGATCGAGCAGCGCATCGATGCGCTGCTCGCCGAAGCGCACCAGCTCAACATTTCCACGGACGAGATCCTGCGGATGGTCCGGGAACGCAAGGCGACGATGGAAGAAAACGCCACTGCTCCGGTGGAAGCGAAGAAAGAAGCCAATAGATAGGCCGCGAACGAAGACAGGCAGGAAGAGGGACAAGAAAATGGAACAGGCAGTCGTCGATGTAAATGATCTCTCGCGATCCTTCGAGCACAAGAAAGCTCTGGACGGCGTTTCGTTGCTCGCCACCCCGGGCCAGGTCTATGGGCTCGTCGGCTCCAACGGCGCGGGCAAGACCACGCTGCTCAAGCACCTGCTCGGGCTGCTGCGGGCCGAGAGCGGCACGGTGCGTATCTTCGGGCTGGACCCAGTGCGCGATCCGGTCGGCGTGCTGGGCCGCGTCGGTTACCTGTCCGAGGAGCGCGAGCTGCCGGAGTGGATGCGCATCGACGAGCTGATGCGGTACACGCAGGCTTACCACCCCAATTGGGACGCGGCGTACGCGAACGAGCTGCTCGAGACGTTCGCGCTCGACCCGTCCAAGAAGATCAAGGAGCTCTCGAAGGGCATGCGCGCGCAGGCGGGGCTCATCGCGGCGGTGGCGTATCGCCCCGAGCTGCTGATCCTCGACGAACCTTCGTCCGGTCTCGACGCGGTGGTCCGCCGCGACATCCTCGACGCCATCGTCCGAGCGGTGGCCGACGACGGACGCACGGTGATCTTCTCGTCGCACCTGCTCGACGAGGTGGAGCGCATGTCGGATCACGTGACGCTGATGCACCAGGGTCGCGTGACGCTGAGCGGCGCGCTCGACGACGTGCGTCGCGACTACCAGCGCAGCCGCGTGCAGTTCGCCGAACACTTCGAACATCCGCCCGCGCTCGATACCGCGCTCGCCATGGAAGGAGGTGGTCGCAGCTGGAGCGTGATCCACAGCGGATCGCCGGAGCAATTCCGCCGCTCCGTCACCGCGCGCGGTGGTGAGGTCGTCGAGTCGCGCGATGCCACGCTCGAGGAAATCTTCCTGGCGCGCGCCGGGCGCACGCGCCAGCAGGCGGAGGCCGCATGAACCGCGCGGCGCCCATCCTCGCGATGTTGTGGGAGAACTGGCGGCTCACGCGGGTCGAGGCCGGGCAGCGCCTTGCGCTCGGACTCGTCGCCGGCTCCCTCGCCCTGACCGTGTCCGACAATGGCGCGCCAGGGGCCTTCTGGGTGCTCGTCACGCTCCACTCGATGATCTGGTTCTCGATCGCGAAGCTCAACGGCGGCCGGTTCGCGGACGGATACAAACCCGGCTTTCCGTTTCATCTCTGGTATTCGAAGCCACTCTCGACCGCTACGCTGGTCAGCGTCTTGCTCCTGTACGACGCAATCACGTGCGCCGCGCTCTATCTCGTATCCGCGGTCGTCCTCGGAGTGGCGTTCGGCAAATGGTTGCCGATGTCCTCGATGATCCTGATCCTGGTGTCCTACCACTTGGCGTACGCCTGCTGCCAATGGTCGACGCGCAACCGGCTCGTCCAGTGGATAGGCTCGATCTTCTTCAGCGTGCCGATGTTCTTCATGTTGTTCTACAACATGGAGTGGAAGCCGCTGAAGGTCGAGTTCTCGTTGATCGAGAACCTGGTTTTCGTCGCGATCGGCGTCGTTTCATTCGTGCTGACGGTGCTGGGCGTGGCGCGGCAGCGGCGCGGAGACTCGACCTCGTTCGAGCCCCAGCAGAAGGGCGCGTCGGGCGGATTTCCGGACTGGTTGATCCGCGGACCCCGGTTTGCGTGTCCGACTTCATCGGCGTCAAAGGCGCAGTTGTGGTTCGAATTCAGATCGAGCGGGTTTCCCGTGCTGACGATCGGGCTGATCATCGCGTTGCTGATCCTCGCGTTGTACGCGATCAGCATCCCCATTTCGCAAATACGCCCCATCGCCATCGCGGCGACGGTGTTTTCCGTGCCCATCGCGCTGTTCGGACTGGGCAATAACGCGTTCGGCATCCGGCGCAAGCAGGGGCGCACATACACCAGCGCATTCGAGATGACCCAGCCGTATGCCACCGGGCAGGTAGTCGCGATCAAGGTGACGATTCGCGCGGCGAGCGTGCTGATCGCGCTCACCCTGATCGGCGCGAGCATATCGATCTGCGCGTTGCTCATGGGCGCCTGGGGCGAATACATGGGCTTCGGCAATTCGGAAGACTTGCTCCCGAAATTGCTGAAGTTCCGCGAAAAGGTCGCCAGCGTGACGACGGGAATGACCGGGCTCGCATACGGCGCGTCGGTCATCATCGCGATCATCGCGGCCACGGCGGTGATTGCCTGGCAGGCATCGCGCGAAGCGCTGCGCGCGCGACATCCCCGCCTGCTGATGACGGTGCAGTGGCTGCCCGTCGCCTGGTCCATCGTGCTGCTGCTGGTGTTCCTGGCCCAGCGAAAGGGGATCGTGCCGGAAGACCTGCTGCGGATGTTCGCCCTGGGAACGTTCTGGGTTTCGGGAATCGCGATGGCGCTCGCCACCGGCTATCTCGCCTGGAACGGCTTCGCGCAACGAGTCCTGACAACCCGCTACGCGGCCGGTGTCCTCGCGATCTCGGTGATGCTCGGCCTGGCCTTGTGGGCCGGTACACCCGTCACGAACTTCGCCGGCATCGCGTACTTCGCGGTGGGCATCCTGCTGGTCGGAGTCCTGCCTCCCTGGGCCCTCGGCCGCGCCCGACATGCATGAAGCAAAGCTAACTAACCACTTTCGTGGTAAGAGGTCTCACATGAACAACCTTGCCGTCTCACTGGCCCTGCCGACCGCCCCCTCCAGCGCCTTCCTGGAGCTGCGCGAACGTCCGCGATTCTGGTTCCCACTGGTGTTGTTGGTCGTGTCCACCGCCGTCATGTCCTGGTGGTACTACAGCGTGGTGGACATCGATTGGCTCAAGGACCTGATGTTCGGCAACAACCCGGATCTCACGGAAGCCGAGCGCGCGGCGGCGACTTCCGTGCTCACGCGAACCACGTTGTTGTGGTCTTCCGTGGTGGCGGTGTCCGTCGTCGTGCCGGTCGTCTTGCTGCTTTGGGGGCTCTACTTGTGGGTGGCCGCGAAAGTGACCAAGCTACCGAACGATTTGACGTTCAAGCACTGGTTCTCGCTCGGTTGCTGGACGACGCTGCCGCAGCTGCTCAACGCCGTGGTGGGTGCAGTCCTGCTGCTCATAAGCGGCAGCACGCAGATCAATCCATCCGTGATGCAGCCATTGTCGCTCAACGAGCTCGTGCTGCACCGTCCGTTCGGAAGCCCGGGGCATTCGTTGTTCGAATCGCTGGGCATCCCGATGGTCCTGGCCTGCGTGCTCATGATCATCGGAGTGCGCGTCTGGAGCCAGCGCTCCTGGGCGTTCAGCGCGATCTTCACGTTGCTGCCGACGGCCATCATCTACGCCGTGTGGGCATTCATCGCTTTCCGGTAGCGAGTGATGACGAAGAAACAATGGATCTCGGTCGGTGCGCTGGTCGCGCTGATCGCTCTGCCCGTGGTGCTGAAACTCACGCGTGACGACGCCGGCAAGATGGTCGACGTCGAGCAAGTGTCGATGCGCGGCCTGACTCCCACGGTGCTCGCATCGGGCGCGCTGACCTACGAGAGCCAGGTCACGCTGGCGCCCGAGGTCACGGGCCGCGTGACCGAGATCCTCGTGGAAGAGGGCGACCAGGTGAAGCGCGACCAACTACTCATGCGGCTCGATCCGCGCGCGCCGCAGGCGGCGATCGAGCAGAGCGAGGCGCTGGTGCGGCAGGCTCGGCTCAGCATCGAGCGCCGGCAGGTGGACTTCGACACCCTGGTCGCGAGGGCGAGACGTTTCGAAGCGCTGCGCGAGCAAGGCATGGTGGACGCCAACAGCCTCGAGGAGCTGGTCTCCGCGCGCAATCTCGCCGAGGTCGACCTTCGCACCAGCCGTGAACAGCTCACGCAGGCGATCGCGCAACTGCGGGCGGCGCAGGAGCAGCTCGCCAAGACCGAGATCCGCTCGCCACTCGACGGCAAGGTGACGGCTATCTACGTGAAGGTCGGCCAGACCGCCGTGCCCAGTTTCTCCGGCATCGCCGGCTCGACGCTCGTCGACGTGGCCGACACGGCCAGCATCGATGCGGAGATCAACGTCGACGAGACGGACATCGCGCGCGTGAGGGTGGGCGCCGAGGCGCGTGTCGTACCCGCGGCCTTTCCCGACAAAGTCCTGACCGGCGTGGTGGAACAGGTGGCGATCGCGCCGCGGTACACCGGGCAGAGCAAGAGCTACCCCGTGCGGGTGCGCCTGACGAATACGACCGGCGTGACCTTCCACCCCGGGATGAGCTGCCGCGCGGAGGTGCTCACCGGATCGGACAGCGACGAGAAAGTGCTCGCGGTGCCCGTGCAGGCGCTGCGCTACGAGGACAATCCGGAGAAGTCCTCCAGATCCGAGAAGTCGATCGCGAGCGTTTTCGTCTACGACGCGGGACGGGCCGTGAAACGCGCGGTTTCCACGGGCACCGCGGACGACAGTCACATCGCGATCACCGCTGGATTGAAGCAAGGGGACCAGGTCATCGTCGGCCCCGCGAAGACGCTGCTGTTCCTGCTCGACGGCGAGAAGGTGGGCCTCGACGTCAAGCCCGAGCTGGCCGCGAACAAGTGATCGAGCTGCGCGGAATCGGCAAGACGTACCGGATGGGCAGCACCGAGCTGGCCGCGCTCACCGACGTCGATCTCACCATTGCGCGCAACGAATACGTCGCGCTGATCGGCCCGTCGGGCTCCGGCAAGTCGACGATGATGAACGTGCTCGGCTGCCTGGATCTTCCAACTACCGGCACGTACACGCTCGACGGCGAAAACGTCGGTGCACTCAGCGAGGATCAGCTCGCGCGCGTCCGCAATCGCAAGATCGGCTTCATTTTCCAGAGCTACTACCTGATGCCGCGCACCAGCCTTGCCGACAACGTCGCGCAGCCGCTGATCTACCGCGGCCTCGCGCCGGGCGCGCGACGCGAACGCGCAATCGCCGCATTGGCCCGCGTGGGGCTCGAGGCGCGCACATTGCACAAACCCAACGAGTTGTCTGGCGGTCAGCGGCAGCGCGTCGCGATCGCGCGGGCGTTGGTAGGCAGACCCGAAGTGCTGCTCGCCGACGAGCCGACCGGCAATCTCGACAGCAAGACCGCGCGAGAAATCATGGGCGTGTTCGGCGATCTGCATCGCGAGGGCATGACCATCATCATCGTCACGCACGATGCGGCGATCGCCGCGTACTGCCATCGCGTCGTGCGGCTGCACGACGGCCGCATCGTCGAAGACCGGGCGCAGGCCGCATGAACCCGGAAAACTCAGCGCCGATCGACGACGTGAATCGCCTGCAGGCGACGTTCTACGCCATGCAGGAGTGTGTGCGCTCCGCGCTCGGCAGCATCCGCTCGCATCGCATGCGCAGCTTTCTCACGATGCTCGGCGTCATCATCGGCGTGGCATCCGTCATCTGCATCGTCTCGCTGCTGCAGGGCCTCACACGCTCGGTCATGGACGAGTTCCAGGGCTTCGGCGGCAATGCGCTGCAGATCCAGTCGCACACGTCGCGCGAGGACTGGCTGATCGGCAAGTGGAACCGGCTGACGCCCGCCGACCTCGAGCTCGTGAAGTACCGCATCGCGGGAATCAGCAACGTCACGCCGATGTCCGGCCTCAATCTACCCGGCGGCGTGACTCACGCCGGCAACTCGAGCGGCGCGCAGGTGTACGCGACGACGAGCTGGTTCCAACTCGTCAACCAGTCCTATCCACGCGTGGGCCGCTTCATCACCGACAGCGACAACGACACTCGCCGGCGCGTCGTGGTGCTCGGCGACAAGGCGCGCGTCGATCTCAAGCTCCCCGAGGATCCGACCGGCACCTTCATCCAGGTGGGCGGCGAATGGTTCAAGGTCGTGGGCGCGATGGAGCCGCGCGGCGAGATGTTCGGGCAGAGCATGGACAACTACGTCGTCATCCCGTTCGAGACCGGGCTCGCGCTGGCCGGCCCGCAGCGCCAGCCGGACATGGCCATCATGCTCACGGTGGACGATCTCGACGCGGTCGACGACGTCACGGGCCGCATCACGGCGCTGCTGCGTCGCGCGCACAAGATAGGCCCGGAGGATCCCGACGACTTCCAGGTCATGACCTCGCAGTCGTTGACCGAGACCATCCAGCGCGTGTCCGGCACCATCACGCTGGTCATCTCCGCGGTGGTCGGGATCTCGCTGCTCGTGGGCGGCGTCGGCATCATGAACATCATGCTGGTGTCGGTCACGGAGCGGACGCGCGAGATCGGCATCGCCAAGGCGCTCGGCGCGCCCCGCAAGTTCATCCTGATGCAGTTCCTGGTCGAGGCGATGGTGTTGGCGCTGATCGGCGGGATCATCGGTATCGGCTTCGGCTGGTTGTTAGGCGTGCTCGCCTCGAAGATGATCCCGCACTTTCCGCCACCGGCGGTGCCGTGGTGGGCCATCGTCGGCGCGACGGGATTCTCGGCGCTGGTCGGCATGTTGTTCGGCATCCTGCCGGCGCGCCGCGCGGCGAATCTCGCGCCGATCGACGCGTTGCGTCACGAGTGAAGATCGGTGCCTGGCACCCGGTTGCTACGACAGCGGCGGATCGATGGGCGATTCCGGGTTTTCCGACGCCGAAGGCTGGGGAGCGCGCGTACTCTGCCGCTCGATCATGCGCCGCACGCGCGGCCCGCCGGGCCCGCGATGCAGTGCGCGCAGGCGCTGGGGAATCTGCGCGTCGTGGTGTGTGATGCGGCTGTTGTGGCGGATGTAATCCAGCCACGTGGGTGTCTCGTAGCGCTCTACCCAGATCCCGGGATCGGCGAGATCGCGCAGCAGCCGCCAGTTGCGCGCGCCATCGCGGCGCCGGATGCGACGGCGCTCCGTCATCGCGGCGAGGAACTCGTCGATGTCGCTCTCGCGAATGTGATACTCGATCGTGATCACGACGGGACCCGTGCGGGCATCGACGGGCACGGCGGTGCTCGGCTCCTTCCAGCTTTCCAGCAGGTCGAGATTGAGCTCCGTCGTCTGCGCGAGCGGCAGCCAGCGGCCGAGCGCCGCGGTCGCCAGCATGACGACCGATGCGATCGACAAGGCGGTACTGACGCTCAGTCCCGCAGCCACTTCGCCCCACAACCAGCTTCCCGCCGCGAGCCCGCTGAAGGTCGCCATCTGGTAGATAGATAGGGCGCGCGCGACCACCCAGCGGGGCGCCGACATCTGCACCGCGACGTTGAACGTCGCGAGCGCCAGCAGCCAGCCCGCGCCGGCCACGAACATTCCCACCATGGCCGCCGGCGTGTGATGGCTCAATCCGACGATGGCCACCGCACCGGCGAAGGCGATGCTCGCCCAGCGCACGATGGCCTCGGTCGACATCCGCTGGCGCAAACGCGCGTTCGCGAGGGCGCCACCGACCGCGCCGAGCCCGAACCCGCCTAACAACATTCCGTAGGTCAGCGGCCCGCCGGCGAGCGAGACTTTCGCCACGACGGGCAGGAGCGCCACCAGGGCGCTGGCCGCGATACCGAATGCACTGCTCCGCAGCAGCACGGTGCTGATGGCGGGGGACATCGCGACGTAGCGCACGCCGGCCGCGACCGCGAGTCCGAGCGTCTCCCGCGGCAGCTTCCGCGGCGCGCGTTCGGGCCGCCAGCGTGCGAGCACTGTTATGAGCGGGATGTAGCTGCACGCATTCACCGCGAACGCGGTGGCGGCGCCCGCGGCCGCCACGATGCCGCCGCCGATGGCGGGCCCGATGCTGCGCGCGATGTTGAAGCCCATGCTGTTGAGGGCGACGGCACCGGGCAATTCCGAGCGCGGCACCATGTCGCCGACGGAAGCCTGCCAGGCGGGAGCATTGAACGCCGCGCCGCAACCGATCGCGAAAGTGAACATCAGCAGCAACCACGGCGTGATCAACCCGGTCCACGCGCAGATCGCGAGCGCGACCGACACGATGAACAGGAAGATCTGCGCGCCCAGCATCACCTTGCGCCGGTCGTGATTGTCCGCCATCGCGCCCGCGACCAGGGAGAGCAGCACGATCGGCAACGTGATCGACGTCTGGACCAGCGCGACCATGTCCGCCGAGTGAGTGATCGTGATCATCAACCACGCCGCCCCCACCGACTGGATCAGTCCACCCAGGCTGCCGAGCGTGTTGGCGATCCAGACATTCCGGAACACGGGATAATGCAATGGCGACAACGCCGTCGCAGGCTGCATTGCGTGCTGTGATTCCGGCTCGGTGCGGGTCATGGGGTTACTAGTGTGAACGAGGCGGCGACGATGCGGTGTAGGCACGCAGGAGACCCGCGGCCTGCAGTACAATGCCAGACATGCACCGGCGAAATTTCCTGATACGGGGCAGCGGCTTGTTCATTTCCGTCGCGGCGGGCTCGAGTCTCGCCCGCGCCGCCCAACGCGCAACCGATCGGGTCGGCATGGGCACCGTGATCTTCCGCAATCGCTTCATCCAGACGAAGCCGAAGGATGCCGCCGGGATCGAGAACCCGCTCGCGCTGCTCGAAGTCCCTGCCTACTACCTCGGCCGCTTCGGTGTCCGCAATCTCGAATTCTGGAGCCATCACTTCGAGTCGCTCGAGACGCCGTACCTCGCGGAACTGCGCGACCGCATCAAGGCGTCCGGCGCGAAACTCATCAACGTGCAGCTCGACGGCAACTACGATCTTGCGAGCACGAACGAAGAGGAGCGCCAGCGCAGCCTCGACAACGCGCGCAAGTGGATAGACGCGGTGGCTTTCCTCGGCAGCCGGGCGATCCGGATCAACCCGGGCAAGTCGGGCGGCTCCGTCGGAAAGAGCATCGACTCGATGAAGGAGCTGAACGCGTACTGCCGATCGAAGGGCTTGCCGCTGCTCACCGAGAACCACTTCGGCCTGGAAATGGATCCGGATATCCACCTGAAGATCCGCGAGGCAGCGGGCCCCGGGAACTTCTACACGTTGCCCGATTTCGGCAACTACCCGGTCGAGACGATGTGGGAGTCGCTCGAGAAGATCCTGCCCTATGCGTACGTCGTTTCCGCGAAGGCCGTGGACTTCGGCCCGAATGGGGGACACCTGACCTACGACTTCGATCGCTGCGTGCAGCTCTGCGAGCGCGCGGGCTTCAAGGGCATCTACCTGGTGGAGCAGTGGAGCCGCAAGGAGCAGGAGTTCGATTCGGAGAAGATCGCCGACTGGTTGCTGCGGCGCGTTTACGCGAATATCTGACCGACCGGGCAGGGGCTACACTGGCCCCTCCACACATATAAGAAGGAGTCAGCCATGCTGAAGGTCCTTTTTCTCGCGCTCGCGCTGGCCGGTGTTTCCGCTCACGCGGCCGACCGCCCGACGCGCGCCACCGTCGATCTGCGCGATCATGCCTCGCTCGCGCAGCTCAAGGCATCGAACCCCGCGCACTTCGCGAAGATCCAGAAGATTCTCCAGGGCCTGGACGAAGACCCGCAACGCGCCGAAAGCGACTGGCTGCAAGTGCAGTTCGAAGCGAGCGACGTGTTCCTCGCGCGCGATCTGCTCAAGACCAGCAATCCACCGCGCCAGCTCCTGCAGTTCACGCTCGACGACGTGCGCTACCGGATGCACCTGACACGCCGGGATCTGAGCCCGAAGTGGATGCAGGCGAAGTAGTCAGGCCCGCGCCGGCACGATTCAGGGCAACCACACCAGCCCGAACTGAAACGCCACGTCCGGCGTGTTGTTGATGTTCTGCACGTTCTCCGTGACGCCGAAGGAATACACGACATCGCCGCGGCGGTGTCGCACGCCGGCGGTCACCTGGTACTTGTTGCCGAGCAACTCGTCGAGATCCGTCTCGCGCCGCGAATACAGGCTCTTGCTGGCGTACCCCTGCAGGTTGAGATTGGTGTTCTCGGTCAACGCGTATTCGTAACCGATGACGAGTGTCGGCACGACCTGCCGCTCGTGGTGCACGAGGAAATCGCCGCCGGAGAAATACACCGCGCTGGCGTTGGCATAAAAGGCCTGGCGCCTGCCGAGCCACTGCGCGGACGCCTGCAGCCCGTAGTCGGTGCGGCCGGTCGAGAGCATCCGGCGCCTGCCGTCGAGCGGCACCTTCACCGCCGCCTCGAGCGAAACCTGCCACGCGCGGCCCAGCTGAATGCCCGAATAACGCAGTCCGATCGTCGGATCGAGCAATCCGCCGCTCGTCGGCGAGCCGCCCAGCTGCGTGTACGAGGTCGACTTGAGGTCGTAGATCACGTTGACGTCGTCGCGTCGCACCGCGGGGCGGCCGAACGTGCTGAGGCCGAAGGCGTCGTGGAATTTTTCGACGGCGCCGTCGAGGTATCCGCCCTCGTACGAGACGGCGCTCGTGATCAGGTAAGCGGACAGCCGCGGCGTGAGCTGGTGATGCAGCGTCACGTCGACCATCGTCATCTCGAGATCGACTAGATAGTTCTCGCCGGGAAGGTCGCGGATCGCCGCGACTTCTTCCTCGCCGAGCGCGCGCCGGCCGCTGGCTTCGAGTCCCGTGAGGTATTCCTCGACGCGCGGGCTCATCGCCCAGGTGTTCTGCGAGGCGAACTCGGTCTCGAGCACCCAGCCGCCGGGCTCCATCGAACCGGCGTACGCGGGCCGCATGTCGAGGCGCAGGAAGCCGAACGGTGAAAGATCCCGTGCGCGCAGGGGTCCGTGGAACTCGCCGGCCGCGGCCTGAGCCGCGCCGAGCACGAACAACACGAGAAAAGTGACTGACGCATGCGGGAATCTCATGCGTGAAATTCTCGGAAAATCGCGTCCCCGGCGACGAGCCGAAGGAGGCGAGGAAACGAGCTATCAAAAGAGGTAGGGGAAGGTCACCGATGCGGGAGAGCGCGTAGGAACGTTCCGACCGGATGGCGCCTCCGGAACGTTCAGCGATCCCGCATCGTCTTGCGGTTGAGGTACAACGCGATCAGCGTGGCGAGCGCGCCGGACAGTAGATAGACACCCGCGAACGCGAGGCCGAACCGGCTGGAGAACATGAGGGCGACCCAGGGCGCGAAACCGGCGCCGAACAACCATGCGAGGTCGGACGTCATCGCCGAGCCGGTGTACCGATACTGCATCGGAAAGCTCGCGGCCACGGCGCCGGATGCCTGGCCGAACGACAGCCCCAGCAGTACGTAACCCGAGGCCATGAAGACTGCCTCGCCGACTTCACCGCCGCCGAGCAATTGCGGCGCGAAGCCGCTGAATGCCGCGATCGCGGCGGCGGTCGCTCCCAGCAAGGTTCTGCGGCCGACACGATCGGCCAGGAACCCCGAGGCATAGATGGAACACACACCGAGCGCGGCGCCGATCGCCTGCATGACGAGGAAGCGCGCCGGGTTGTCCTGTGTGTACAGGAAAACCCACGACAGCGGGAACACCGTCACCATGTGGAACAGCGCGAAGCTCGCGAGCGGCGCGAACGCGCCGATCACGATGATGCCACCGCCGTGCCGGATCGTCTCGGCGATGCTCGAGGGTTGCAGTTCGCGCGACTCGAAGGCCTGCGTGTATTCGGGGGTCACCACGATGCGCAGGCGCGCGAACAATGCGACGACGTTGATCGCGAAGGCGACGAAGAACGGGAAGCGCCAGCCCCAGTCGAGGAAGTCGGTGGCGGACAGCTCACTGATGATGAATGCGAACAGCGCGCTCGCGATCGCGAGGCCTATCAACGCGCCGAGCTGCGGGATCATCGCGTAGTAACCGCGGCGGTTCTGCGGGGCATTCAACGCCAGCAGCGCCGGCAGCCCGTCCCAGGAACCACCCATCGCGAGACCCTGGCCGCAGCGCATCATTATGAGTATCCAGACCGACCAGAGGCCTATCTGGTCGTATCCGGGCAGGAAGGCCAGCGCGACGGTCGACGTGCCCAGCAGGAACAGCGCGACCAGGAGTTTCATGCCGCGCCCGAAAGTGCGGTCGATGGCGGTGAACATGACCGTTCCGAACGGGCGCGCGAGGAACGCCACCGCGAAGACCGCGAACGAATACAGCGTCCCGGTCAGCTCGTCGACGAACGGAAATACACGCTGTGGGAAAACGACCACGGACGCGATGGCATAGACGAAGAAATCGAAGAATTCGGAAGTACGGCCGATGATGACGCCAATGGCGATGTCCCCGGGGCGGACCTCGGCTGTATGCGCCTCATTGATGCGCCGCGCATCGCGCTCCAGCGAGGTGGTTGGGGTACCGGATCTTGGGTTGGCCATCGTGCCCCCTTTTAGCGCCGAAGAGGGTCGCGGGGTATGGGACAATTTGCCCCATGTCGCCCGGCGCGTCTATCCAGTATTTTGCGCACATGAAGGGTTTCCTGCGAGCGGCTCCATTCCTGATCGCGTGCCTGGCGCTGGCCGGCTGCGACATGGTGGTGCTGAATCCCGGCGGGGACATAGCCGAGCGTGAGCGCGACCTGCTGGTCACCTCGACCTGGCTCATGCTGCTCATCATCGTGCCGGTCATGGCGCTGACGGTCTGGTTCGCGTGGTACTACCGGCACAACAACGAAAAGGCGCCGTACGAGCCCGACTGGCATCACTCCATGCGGCTCGAGCTCGTGATCTGGTCCGCGCCGCTGCTCATCATCATCTGCCTCGGCACGCTGACGTGGCTCGGCACGCATCTGCTCGATCCGTTCCGCAAGCTCGATCGCATAGACGAGAAGAGGATGCTGACGGGCGAGACCCGCGAGCTCGTGATCAACGTGGTCGCGCTCGACTGGAAATGGCTGTTCATCTATCCGCAGCACGACATCGCGACGGTGAACGAGTTCGTGGTGCCGGTGGATCAACCCGTGATGATGAACATCACGTCGACCTCCGTCATGAACTCGCTCTACATTCCGGAGCTCGCCGGCATGGTCTATGCGATGCCGCGCATGCAGACGCGCCTGCACGGCGTCATGAACGAAACGGGCGAGTCGCGCGGCTTCTCGACCAACTACAGCGGCGCGGGTTTCTCCGGCATGCGCTTCGTCGCGCGCAGCGTCGAACAGGCGGACTTCGACCAGTGGATAGAGGACGTGCGCGCGGGTGACGAGCCGCTGACGCGCGATCGTTATCTCGCGCTCGCGAAGCCGTCGGAAAACGAACCGCCGCAGCGGTTCTCCGCCGTGCACGAACGGTTGTTCGATTACATCCTGGGCGGGTGCGTCGAGCCGGGACGCATGTGTGCCCACGACATGATGGCGATCGATCGACGCGGCGGTCTCGGCCTCGCGAGCGCCAGCAACGTGGCGCGCTCGCCCGGGGCGCGGCGCGCGGTGTTCGGCGCCGACTACTCGCATATCGTCGGGCAGTGCAAGTTGCCGCCGGCCGATCCGCTCGAGGATCTCTATATGCCGATCGATCGCACACCGCTGCTCGGCGCGGGTCTGGCGCTGCCGGGCACGCAGGTCGACGGCCCATTACTCGCCGGTCCAGGTCTCGATAACGAAACAGCGACTCGTCCATGACCGATTCGTCCATTACTCAGGGAGCCGTCGGAAACGTCCACCCGATCTTCGGGCGCCTGAGCTGGGATTCCTTCCCGGTCCACGAGCCGCTCGTGGTCATCTCGTTCATCGGCACCGCGTTGCTGGGCGCGGCGCTGCTCGCGGCGATCACGAAGTACAAGCTCTGGGGATACCTGTGGCGCGAATGGTTCACGACCATCGACCACAAGCGCATCGGCATCATGTACATGATCCTGGGTCTCGTGATGCTGCTGCGCGGCTTCGCGGACGCATTGATGATGCGCGCGCAACAGGCGATGGCGTTCGGTGGCTCGGAGGGTTACCTCAACGCCCAGCACTACGACCAGATCTTCACCGCGCACGGCGTGATCATGATCTTCTTCGTGGCCATGCCACTGGTCACCGGCATCATGAACTACATCATGCCGCTGCAGATCGGCGCGCGTGACGTCGCGTTCCCGTTCCTCAACAACTTCAGCTTCTGGATGACCGCCTCCGGCGCGGTGCTCGTCATGATCTCGCTGTTCGTCGGCGAATTCGCGAAGACCGGCTGGCTCGCCTATCCACCCCTCTCGGGCATCGAGTTCAGTCCGGACGTCGGCGTGGACTACTACATCTGGGCACTGCAGATAGCGGGGGTAGGGACAGTCTTGTCCGGAATAAACCTGCTCGTGACCATCATCAAGATGCGCGCGCCGGGCATGACGCTCATGAAGATGCCGATCTTCTGCTGGACCGCGTTGTGCACCAACGTGCTGATCGTCGCGGCCTTTCCGGTGCTGACCGCGGCGCTCGGACTGCTGACGCTCGACCGTTATCTCGGCACACACTTCTTCACGGCCGACTTCGGCGGCAACCCGATGATGTACGTGAACCTCATCTGGATCTGGGGTCATCCAGAGGTGTACATCCTGATCCTGCCGCTGTTCGGCGTGTTCTCCGAGGTCACGGCGACGTTCACGGGCAAGAAGCTGTTCGGCTACAGCTCGATGGTGTACGCGACGGTGGTCATCACGGTGCTCTCGTACATCGTCTGGCTGCACCACTTCTTCACGATGGGCTCGGGCGCGAGCGTCAACTCGTTCTTCGGCATCACGACGATGATCATCTCGATCCCGACGGGCGCGAAGATCTTCAACTGGCTGTTCACGATGTACCGCGGCCGCATCCGCTTCGAACTGCCGATGATGTGGACCATCGCGTTCATGCTCACGTTCGTGATCGGCGGCATGACGGGCGTGCTGCTCGCGGTGCCGCCCGCGGACTTCGTGCTGCACAACAGCCTGTTCCTGGTCGCGCACTTCCACAACGTGATCATCGGCGGCGTGGTGTTCGGCCTGTTCGCGGCGATCTACCACTGGTTCCCCAAGGCCACCGGCTACCGGCTCGATCCCTTCTGGGGCAAGGTGTCCTTCTGGTGCTGGGTGATCGGATTCTGGGTCGCGTTCGCCCCGGTTTACATCCTGGGCCTCATGGGCGTGACGCGGCGCCTGCGTTTCTTCGACGATCCGTCGCTGCAGATCTGGTTCCAGATCGCATCGGTGGGCGCCGTGCTGATCGCGGCCGGAATCGGCGCACTGCTCATGCAGTTCTACGTCACGTATCGCGATCGCGCGAAATTGCGCGACACCACCGGGGATCCGTGGAATGGCCGCACGCTCGAGTGGTCGACGTCGTCGCCGCCACCAGCCTACAACTTCGCGTTCACGCCGATCGTCCACGACAGCGACGCCTGGTGGGACATGAAGCAGCGCGGCTTCCAGCGTCCCGCGGCAAACTACCGGGCGATCCTGATGCCGAAGAACACCGGCTCCGGAATCGTCCTCGCAGGATTCAGCGCCGTCTTCGGCTTCGCGATGGTCTGGTACATGTGGTGGCTCGCCATCGCGAGCTTCGTCGCCATCGTCGGCTACGCGATCTGGCACACGTTCGATTACCAGCGCGAGTTCCATCTGCCCGCCGATGAAGTGAAGCGGACGGAGGAGGATCGCGCGCGACTCCTCGCCGGCCAGGCCTGACGCATGGGACACGCACTCACACCCGAACAGGCCGCGGCGCGCGACGTCTTCCTGCAGCTCGATGAGCACGATCACGAGGCCGGCAGCAGCACGATGCTGGGCTTCTGGATCTACCTGATGAGCGACTGTCTCATCTTCGCGGTGCTGTTCGCGACCTTCGCCGTGCTCGGCGGCAACTATGCCGCGGGGCCGTCGGCCGCCGACCTGTTCGACCTGTCGCTGGTCGCGGTGAATACCGGCCTGCTGCTGTTCTCTTCGATCACGTACGGCTTCGCGATGCTGAGCGCCTATCGCAAACATGTGGCGGGAACGCTGGGCTGGCTCGCGATCACGGGATTGCTGGGGCTCGGCTTCGTCAGCATCGAGGTGTACGAGTTCGCGCACCTGATTCACCAGGGCGCCGGCCCGCAGCGCAGCGCGTTCCTGTCGGCCTTCTTCACGCTGGTGAGCACGCACGGCCTGCACGTCACGTTCGGAATAGTCTGGCTGGTCACATTGATGGTGCAGATCCGCAAACACGGCCTGACCAGGCCGAACGGCCGGCGGCTCGCCTGCCTGAGCCTGTTCTGGCACTTCCTCGACCTGATCTGGATCGGGGTGTTCACGTTCGTCTATCTGCTCGGAGTGATGCGATGAGCACCGAGGAACAGGCCGCCGGGCGCGCGAATCCCCACCCGTACGCACACGTGCCCGAGCCGCATGGCACGCTGCGCGACTACCTGATCGGCTTCGCGCTGGCGGCGGTCCTGACGGTGATCCCGTTCTGGCTGGTCATGGGCGATGCGCCCCTGAGCCGCGGCACGATCGCCGCGATCATCGTCACCCTGGCCGTGGTGCAGATGGTCGTACACGTCGTGTACTTCCTGCACATGAAGGCCGGCACCGAGGATGGCTGGTCGCTGACCTCGATCGTGTTCACGCTGATCCTCGTCGGCATCACCGTCGCCGGGTCCGTCTGGGTCATGTACCACCTCGACCGGAACATGACGCCGGCCCACGAGGCCGTCGGGGCGCCTATCTAGTGTCCCCATGAATCCGCCGCGCACGCGAGGCAGGCGGTTGCTGTTCGCCTGTGCCGCGCTCGCCGGATGCCTGGTTTTCGTGGCGCTCGGGGTGTGGCAGGTGGAGCGACTCGGATGGAAACGCGATCTCATCGCGCGCGTCGACGCACGTGTGCAGGCGCCACCGATGGACGCGCCCCGCGCCGAGCGGTTCGATCCCGCCGAGCACGAGTATCGCCGTGCGAGGCTGCAAGGCCGATTCCTCAACGACCGCGAAACACTGGTGCAGGCCAATACGCGGCTCGGCGGTGGCTACTGGGTGCTCACGCCATTCGTCGTCGACGACGGCTTGACGGTGCTCGTGAATCGCGGATTCGTGGACACTTCGCGGCGCGAGGCACGCGACTGGACGCGCGTCGACGGACCGGCGTCGGTGAGCGGTCTCCTGCGCGCAAGTGAGCCGGGCGGGGGATTCCTGCGCGACAACCAGCCCGGCGACGATCGCTGGTACTCGCGCGACGTCGCGGCGATCGCGCGTGCGCGGGGCCTCGGCAACATCGCACCGTATTTCGTCGATGCCGACGCTCTCGGGCCGGCCGATCCCGGCGCGCCAACAGGCGGGCTGACGGTAGTCAGGTTCCGCGACAATCACCTGCAATACGCGCTGACCTGGTTCGCGCTCGCCGGGCTGCTCGCCGTCGGCGCGATCCGCGTGTATCGCCAGGAGCGTTCGATCGCTCAGCCTGCGCGCGAGTGAGCCCCCGCGCCGGGAGACTCAGCCCGCCTCGGCGTGCGCTTTACCGCGTTCCATCTGACTGCGCATCCACTCGGCGAATATGCCGTCGAGAAAGTCCTTCCGGAACCGCTCCTGCGCCTCCGGGCCGACGTCATCCTCGAGCGTGAAGCGATACGTCCAGCGAACGTGTGTCTTGTCGGGCGCGGGCGCCGTCCGGATGAATTCGCCGACGGCATATTTCACGTCGCGAAACTTCGGGCTGGTGTAATTCCAGACAAGATACCTGAAACGGTTGACGCCGCCCTCAGAATCGCTGAGCAGCACTTCCTCGACGACGATGCCTCCATCGGTGAGGCACACGAGCCTGCGCGCGCCCGGCGTGCCGTAGGGTCCGTTCGACAAGCGAAACGTGCCGCTGACCCCAGGCAGATCCCGCGTCGGCTGGATGGCTTCTTCGAGTGGACGCGCCGCCGACTGCGACGCGGCCCCGAGCGGGCGGGCGATCACGTTTTCCTCCGTGTGGCTCAGCATCTGTTCCAGCGGCGCGATATCGGGACGCGCCGGAGTGACGAAGCCGGCCGGCGGCTCGCAGGCCCCCCAGGATGGGCCGGCCAGCAGTATCGCGACCGTCAGCGTGACAGGGTTTCGATTTGCGGGTTTCATGCGACGTATCTTGCGCAAGCCGGCACGGTGGCACTATTCGCATATGAAATTGACTCGGGCCGAATCGCTGAACCCCAGGAAAAACCCGCGTCAGCGTCGTTCGCGCGTGACGATCGACTCGATTTTCGAGGCAACCATTCAGGTTTTGCTCGCCAGCGGCGTCGAGAAGGTGACGACGATCCAGATCGCCGAACGGGCGGGCGTCTCGATCGGTTCGCTGTACCAGTACTTTCCGAACAAACGTGCGCTGATGGCGGCGGTCGTCCGGCGACACGTGAGCCAGGTCGTCGACGCCACGATCGCGGCCTGTGAACGCGCGCACGGCAGGACGATCGGGGAGATGTGCGCGGCGATGATGTCCGCGTTCGTGGACGCCAAGACGCGCAGGCCCGACGTCTCGCGCGCGCTCTATCTACCCTCGGCGGCGGTCAACGCCGACGCCATCGTCAAGGAGGAGGCGACGCGTTGCGCCTGCGCCGTGCACGACATGCTCGTGACGGCCAGCGACGCGAAATTCACGCAGCCACGCGAAGTGAGCGCGATGCTCGTCACATCCATCGTGGGGCCGACGCGCATGGCCATCGAGGCCGGCGGCAACCGCGAGTCCTTCGAAAGGCTGAAGCGACACCTGACCGCGCTGTGCGTGGGTTACCTGCGCGAGATGGCGTCGACCCGGGCCGACTGACGAGCGCGGCGGCCCTCAGGGCGCCGGTTGGATCAGGCCGCTTCGCAGCAGCGCGCCGCCGAGCGCGCAGAAATACAGGTAGCCCCGGAAATTCCCGAAACGCTCGATGCTGGGCGCGAGCGGCGCGCGTGGATCGAGTTGCATGAGATTGCGCAGGTTGCGCGCCGCGCCGACGTCGCCGGGCGGAAATACATCGAGCCGGCCGAGGCCGCGCAGCAGGACGAGGCCCGCGCTCCAGGGCCCGATTCCCGGCAGCTCCACGAGTCTCGCCATGGCCTCATCCGTGCCCAGCCGCGCGAGCTCGGCTTCGCGAAGTTCGCCGGCATCGATCGCGCGCGCCACGCCGCGCAGCGTCTGCGCCTTCGGCCGGCTGAGTCCACAGGCGCGCAGCGAATCGAGTCGCGCGCGCGCGATCCGCCGTGCCGTCGGAAACGCGTGGAATCGGCGCCCATCGTGCGCGAGCCTCTGTCCGAAACGCGTGACGAGCCGCGCCACGATCGCGGTGCCGGCATCGAGGCTCAATTGCTGGAACGGTATGACACTCGCGAACGCTTCGAACAGAGTGGCGAACCGTGGGGGACGCATGCCGCGCAATACACGACAGGTTGCGCGGCTCGCCGCGGCGGATTCCGCGCAGCGACGCAGCGGCGCCGGATCGACATCGAGGCCCAGCATCCTGCGCACGAACGCGCGCGATTCGGCATACGCAGCCGCGGAATCGGAGCCCGCCACGATGCGAAGTCGAACAAGAGGTTTTGCAATGGTCCCGAGATCGCGCACTTCGACGAGTGACAGGCCTCCGGACAGGTCGAACAGGCGCAGGTACCGGCCGACTTCCCAACGGTCCACCCCATTCGCAGGCCGACGCTGCAATACGCGCACCGTCGCCTCGAGGTGAAAGGGCGCGCGGGTCGCGAGCGAAATCACCGAGGCCGGTCAGCCGTTCGCGACGGCGGCGGTCCGCAACAACGCTTCGACCGCGGCGTCGTCGTCGCGCTGCAGCGCCGCTTCGACCGCGAGGCTTTGCCGGTCGCGACCGACGGTGACCACGGCAGTCACCTTGCCGTCCTCCCGGTAGATAGCCGTCGCGTCGCGTTCCTGCAGGTTGCCCGTCACCTCGATCGATGCGCCCTTGCCGGCGTGGCCGACGTAGTTGAGGGTCACGTCGTAGTGCTGGCTCCAGAAGAACGGCACGTCGTCGAACGGTTTGCCCAGGCCGAGCATGTCGGCCGCGACGGACTGGCCCTGCCGCTCGGCGACCACCCAGTGTTCGATGCGCACCCTGGTGCCGAGCCGCGCCTCCGGATACCGCGCCACGTCGCCCGCCGCCCAGATGCCGGGCGCGCTCGTGCGCAGCGATGCATCCACGACGATGCCGTTGTCCACTTCGAGTCCTGCCTTCTCCGCGAGCGCGGTGCGTGGCCGCACGCCGACGCCGAGCACGACGAGATCCGCGGCGAGCGTGCGGCCGTCGCCGAGCTCGACGCTGTGCGGATGGATGGCCTTCAAGGTGGCGCCCAGGTGGAATTTCACGCCATTCTCTTCGTGCAGCTTCTGCACGAACCTGCCCAGTTGCTCGCCCAGCACGTTGCCGAGCGGGACGTCGTCGCGACTCACTACCTGCACTTCGCAATTGCGATGACGCAGCGACGCGGCGACTTCGAGGCCGATGAAACCCGAGCCCACGACCACGGCCTGTTTGCCGGCGGCCGCGGCTTCGACGATTTTCTGCGCGTCCGCCAGCGTGCGCAGCGTGAACACGTGCGGGAAGCGTGCGCCCTCGATGGGCGGACGCTGGGGCTCCGCGCCCGTCGCGAGCAGCAGCGCGTCGCATGAAATGACCGGGCCGCTCTCGAGCTTCAGCGACCGAGCGCCGGCGTCGAGTCCGACCACGGTTTCGTTCTTGACGAGATTGATCGCGAGCTTCTCGTAGAAATCGTCGGGGCGCAGCGTGACCCACTCCATGGGTGCATTGCCCGCGAGAAAATCCTTGCTGAGGTTCGGCCTGTCCACCGGGCCTGGTGCCTCGCTGCCGATGAGCGTGATCGACCCCTGGTAGCCCAGTTGGCGGAGGCGCTCCGCGGCCGCCGCGCCCGCCGCGCCGGCGCCGACGATCACGATCTTGTCGGGAGACTTCGGCGGCGGTCGCGGATTAGCGCGGGATTTCTTCGCGCCGAGGACGACGCGCGTGCCGCGTCGGATGACTTCGTAACATGCAACCGGATCCAGCGCGGGCGCCCCGAGCGCATCGCCCGTTCGCAGATCGAAACACGCGTGATGCCAGGGGCAACGGATCGTATCGCCGACCACGAGTCCTTCCGCGAGCGGGCCGCCGTAGTGAGTGCACTTCGCGCCGATCGCGAGAATGTCGGCGCCCTTGCGTACCAGTACGATCGGCGCTCCGTGTGCGTGACCGAGCAGCGGCACGCCCTCGCGAAGCTCGGACAACTCGACACCCGCCGCCAGGTCGGGTCCGTTGAGCTCGGTATCGTGGCCCATCGCACTTCTCCTTTCGCACCTTGATGAACAAGGGTAGTCGCCAGGCCGCGATTTACAATCGTCCTTTCTCCGCGCCCTTACTTCGAGCCTCTCCTCACCAGGAACTCGCGCAGCAGCACGGCGCCGTTCCGCTCGGGATCATGAGCGCAGTCCTTCATCCACGAGCACTCGCCGCCCGTCGCCACGCGCGCGCGGCTCGTACGCACGTTTGACGCGGATCATGCGGGTCCTACCCGACCATGATCACGAGCGCCGCGACCGCCAGAAACGCCCCGAGGCAGATCGTGATCACCCACAGCGGACCCATGGGCTCGCGTTCGTCGGGCGGTGCGATATCGGCTTTCGCGACGACCTTTCGAATCTTGCCGGCGGATTTCATGTTGCCTCCTGAATCTCTCGATACTTCGAGAGACTAGGCAGGGGTGGCGCCGCGGACAAACGATTAATATCGACCGTTGATATCGGGTTCTCCGATGTAAGCGTGCGCCGGCGCGCCCGGCTAGTTAGGTCAGGCCGCCTCGGCCGCGATGCGCCGGATGGTTTCGAGTGCGAGCGATATCGGCTCGGATTCGACTTTCGTCGCATGGCACAGGTAGGCCGGCAGGCGGAACCCGGCGGCGCCGGGCACGCGATGAACCTTCCCGCTCAACTCGTGCTCGCGCAGCATGCGCTTCGGGAAGTAGCCGGTGCCACCGTGCGCCAGCAGTCGCTGCAGGCCGAGCCAGCCATTGTTGACGGTGAGGCCGGCACCGGAAAAATTCGGATAGGCGAGCGAGTGTTGCGCGTAGAACTCCGCGCCCCAGTCGACGTAGATGTAATCGCTGCCCGGGTCCGGCGACGGGTTGGTGCGCGAGGAAGCCATCACGAGCTCCTCTTCGAGCAAGGGTTCGACGACGAGACCGGGACGTGCCTGTGGCGTGTACATCACGCCGATATCGGCGCGTCCGTCGATCAGCATCTCCATGAGGGTGTCCTCGAATCCGATCAGCGCGCGCACGGCGATGTCGGGCGCGAGCGAGGCGAAAACCGGCAGCCAGCGCAGCAGCAAGTCCTCCCACAGCCCGAATCGTCCGCCGATGGTGAGCGTCGCGCGGAACCCGCTGATGACGCCGATGTCCTGCCGGGCCTGTTCGACGGTGCGCGTGAGCAGCGCGGCGTGTTTCTGGAAATGCTGTCCGGCGCGCGTGAGCGTGGTGCCGGACTTGTTGCGCACGAAGAGTTCGGCGCCGAGCGTCTCTTCGAGACGCTGGATGCGCGTGCTCACGGTCGACTGCGTGACGTGCAGGTGCAGCGCCGCTTCGACGAAACTGCCCTTGGCGACGACGACGAGAAAAGTGCGTGCGAGTTCGGTGTCCATCGGAATGGTCGATATATAGCCCCAATATTCATCGCTTGCAAAAGCGGCATTCAAAGTTAGTGTCGACGCAGACCTCAGGAGAATCGATGAACCTCGTATTACCGCAGTTGCCGTACGCGCTCGATGCATTGGAGCCGCATGTTTCACGTCGCACGTTGTCCGCGCATCATGGGAGCCATCACGCGGCGTACGTCGCGAAGGCGCGCGCGATGCTGCGCACACCCGCGGAGCTCGCCGTGCTCGAGGACGTCGTGCGCACGAGCGCCGGGCAGGACCGCGCGCTCTTCAACGCGGCCGCACAGGCCTGGAATCACGCTTTTCTGTGGAACAGCATGCGCCCGGGCGGCGGAAGCGAGGCGGGCGGCGCAATCGCCGAAGCGATCGAAGAGAGCTTTGGAACCCAGCGCGCCTTCAGTCAGCAGTTCGTCTCGGCCGCGGGCGATCAGTTCGGCAGCGGGTGGGCGTGGCTCGTGCTCGACAACGGTCGCCTGCGGATCGTCACCACGTCCAACGCGGACACGCCGCTGACCACGGCGCAGGTTCCGCTGCTGACGCTCGACGTGTGGGAGCACGCCTACTATCTCGACTACCAGCACCGCCGGCTCGACTACATCGCCGCGTTCCTGGGACATCTCGTCAACTGGGATTTCGCGAATCGCAATCTCGCGGCCGCGTCGCAACCCGCGTGAGCGAGGTTGTTAGTGTCGAAAAACCTAAGGTTCGTGTCGGGTAATTCAAATTGATCCGAAAGGTCAGGGCCGGTACAAAGGCGTCCAACAGATAAGGAGGACGTAACGTCATGTGGACCGAGGAGTCACGTGCTCATCAGGCCATGGCGCAGTTTTCCCATGAGCTGCGCAATTGTCTCGGCACCGCCCGCAACGCGATGCGAGTCCTGGAGATCCGGGACCTCGAGCAGTCGAGTCGCAGCAAAACCCGCAAACTGATCGGACGCCAGCTCGAACAGATGACGCGGCTGGTCGACGACCTGCTGGATGCGTCGTTGATTCGCAGCGGCCAGTTTCGCCTCGAATGCGCGCGCATCGATTTGCGTGAGCCGCTCGACCACGCGGTGGAGGCCGTCGGCTTCATGATCCGCGATCGACGCCATCTCCTGCATGTCGAGCAGCCGCACGAAGCGGTATGGGTGCACGGCGATGCCGCGCGGCTCGAACAGGTGTTCGTGAACCTGCTCACGAATGCCGCGAAGTACACGCCCGAGGGCGGCGCGATCACCGCGACGGTGCGGACCGACGGCGGCGAAGTCGTAGTGGCAATCCGCGACACCGGGATCGGAATTCCACCGGACGCGCTGGCGCAGGTGTTCGACCGTTACGTGCGGGCCGACAACTCGACGGGAGCCAGCGGCCTGGGGCTGGGATTACCGCTCGTCCGCAGTCTCGTGGAAAGTCACGGAGGTCGCGTGGATGTTTCGAGTGACGGCCGCGGGCGCGGCAGCGAATTCAGGGTCCGGCTTCCGCTGGGTAGCCGGTCCTGAAGTCAGAACTTGTGCTCGATGCCGACGGCGGCGTAGCTCACGCTTTCGCCCGTTCCTCCGATGTCGCCCGTCGTGTAGAAGCCGAACACCCGCGTGTCTTCGCTGAACTCGCGATCGAGTCCGACGGAGATGAGTGAGTCGAGGTTGTCGACGGAGTCGGCGTCCGGGCGGGTGCGCCAGATGTCCGCGCTCAGGTACTGGAACTTCGCGACGTATTCGCCGAAGGTCCACGCGAGCGAGGCGCCGTACCCGTCCTGCTCGAGTCCCGCGGCGTCCGTCACCTGGTAGAGCAACATGACCCGCGCGTCGCCGAACGTATGGCCGCCGACGACTCGGGTCGTGTCCACGTCCTCGCCGTCGATGTCGCGGTCGTGCGCCAGGGCGGCGTAGATCTGTTCCTTTTCGTAGACGAGTGATACGGAAACGGCATCGGTCGCCGCATCGTTTGCGCCGCCGCCATCCTCGCCGGGAAAGAAATTCGCGGTGACGTGCAGCGACTTCGCGATGGCCGGCGTCGTGTAACCGATGTAGTCCTTCAGCCTTTGCTCGCCATTGAACACCCTGAAGATGTCGCCTTCGAGATCGTCGAACAGGTCGAAGTCGCCCTGGGCTTCCTTGAGCGCGGTGTCGTGCCGGCCGACCTTGATCGTGCCGAAGCCACCCTCGAGGCCGACGAACTGGTTGCGCGGCGTGACGTCATCCTCGTCCTCGCCGCTATCTATATTGACTCCCCACTCGAGCTGGTAGATGGCCTTGAGTCCCGCGGTCAGCTCCTTATCGCCTTTCACGCCGATGCGGGATGCATTGCTCTTCACTTCCGCCTGCTCGTCTCCCGGCTCGTCGGCATGCTGGACGGTGACGTTCACGCGCCCGTATACGTCGAGCTCGTCGCCGGCCCGGGCCGGCGGAGCGAGCAGGAATGCAGTCAGCAGGCAGGCGGCCCGCGTCGCAACGGCGCCTGCATTCTCGCAACGCCAGTGCATGTTCACCTGTGCGTGACGCGAAAGATCGTGCCGTTCGCGTCGTCGCTGACCAGCAGCGCGCCGTCGTGCGTCACCGCGATGCCCGCCGGCCGGCCCCATGCTCTGTCGTTGTCGACGAGGAATCCGGTCATGAAGTCCTCGTACTCTCCGCCGGGTTGGCCTCCTTTCATGCGCACGCGCACCACCTTGTATCCGGTGCGGTCCGGTCGTGTATGGGACCCATGCAGGGTCACGAACGCATCGCCGCGGTATTCGGGAGGAAACGCGTCCTGGTCATAGAACGCGATCGCGAGCGCGGACGAGTGCGCCTGGAAGAGGACCTCCGGCGAGCGCACGTTGTCCTTCA
This sequence comes from Pseudomonadota bacterium, assembly GCA_023433515.1. Classification (GTDB taxonomy): domain Bacteria; phylum Pseudomonadota; class Gammaproteobacteria; order Steroidobacterales; family Steroidobacteraceae; genus CADEED01. The sequence goes on along the minus strand of JAEZCN010000077.1, from coordinate 20,453 downwards.
GATCGGGACGTCTTCCCTTCAGTGCGGGATCCTCGCGACCGCCGAGGTAGAACCAGGGCCAGCCGAAGAAATCCCCATTGTTCACGCGCGCCATGAAGTCGGGGACGAGGTCCGGCCCGAGGTGATCGCGCTCGTTCACCACGCACCACAGTTCGTCCGTAGCCGGACGCATCGCGAGACCCGAGCAATTGCGCAGGCCCGTCGCGTAGGTGCGCAATGCTTTTCCATCGACGTCGAATTCGCGCACGACCGCGCGGTTTTCTTCCTCGCCCCACGCCGCGCCGCGACCGTGTGTCTTCTCGAAGTCGCGAATCTGCTCCTGCGTCTTCTGCGGCATGCCGTTCACGCCGAGATTCGACGCGGACCCGATCGAGACGAACATGCGATTGCCGTCCTTCGACAACGCGAGGTCCCGCGTCCAGTGCCGCTTGGTCGGAATGCCGCGGACGATGATCTCGGGCGGACCACCGGCCTTTACCGCGCCGTCACTGTAGGGGTATCTGACTACCTGGTTCGCGGCCGCCACGTACACGTATCGCGGATTCGCAGTGGGGACGAATGCGATGCCATAGGGCTTCTCGATGTTTTCCGCGAACACTTCGGGTCGCGCCGGCGTGTCGCCCGCCTTCGCGCGGAACACCAGCACACGACCCGTGCCGCTTTCGGACAGGAACACGTCGCCGTTGGGTGCGATGCGCAGCGTGCGAGGTTGTTTGAGGCCGCTCGCGAACACCTGTACCTGGAAACCCTGCGGCACCTTCGGCAGTGCATCCTTCGGCCGGGCGACGATGTTGATTGGCTTGCCCGCCGAAACCTCCGGGTCGGTGGGCGTCACCGAAGCCGGCAGATCGGTGACTTTGATGAGGCGCCGCACCCCGGGCGCGTCCGACTTCCAGCCGGTCAGCGCGTCGGGTCCGGTGCGCAGTTCGCCCGTCTGCGCGAGCGCGAGCGAGGTCGCGGCGAGTAATGAAAGCAACGGCAATGAGCTCGGGGTGCGCATGCGTGACTCCTTGTCGGCGGGCGCCATGCTGGAAGGTAGTTTGTGTACGCCGCATCGGGGAGCGCCGCAATCGACCAGCGGCGGCGTTTACGCAAGAAGGGCGGAAGCCCGATGGCTCCCGATTCCCACAGCGGTTACAGCGTGAACCGGCAGCGCGCCGCCAGCTCGGCACCCACAATCGTCCCATGCAAAGGCTTCATCCGCTGCACGCGGTATTACTCGCGAGCACCGTGCCCCTGTTCCTCGGTGTGCTGCTCACCGACATCGTGTATTTCCGCACGTACGAGGTGCAGTGGAAAAACTTCGCTTCGTGGCTGCTGGTCGGCGCACTGGCATTCGCGGCCGCGGCATTGATGTGGGCGCTGGTCGAGCTGATCGGGGCCAGTCGCCGCGGGACGCGATCTTCCCGTTGGGCCTACCGGCCCGGCCTGTATTTCGTTCTCCTGCTCGTCGTCTGGATTCTCGGTTTCATCAATGCGCTGGTCCACGCGGGCGATGCCTGGGCAAGCATGCCCACGGCTCTCATCCTGTCCTCGGTTCTCATGTTGCTGGCCATCGCCGTGACGTGGTCGGGCTTCGCCAGATCCTGGAGAGACGAGCCATGACGCGCTCCCTGCGACTGCTGCTGGCGTTGCCGCTGCTGGTGTGCGCGTGCGCGCGCGCGCCGGATGCACCGCAATCCGGTGCGGCTCCCGAACTGCCCGATCCCGAGCGCAAGCTGTTTCCGACGATGAAGATCGCGAAGCCCGCGAAATGGGGCGACCGGCAGCCCGCCGTGCCGCAGGGTTTCACGATCACCGCGATCGCGACGGATCTCGCGATCCCACGCCAGACCTTGTTGCTGCCCAACGGCGACATCCTGGTCGCCGAAGGCCGCGGTGGCAACGCGCCCAAGCTCACGCCGAAGGACGTGATCGCCTCGTACATCAAGGCGAAGGGAACGAGCTCCGTGAAGGGAGGCGACCGCCTGACCTTGCTGCGCGATGGTGATGGCGACGGTATGTACGAAACGCGGACGACCTTCGCGAAGGATCTCGATGCGCCTTATGGTCTCGCGCTCGTCGGCAACCAGTTGTTCGTCGCGAACCAGGACGCGGTCGTCAGATTCGACTACCAGGACGGGCAGACGGAAGCGGCCGGCGAACCGGTCACGCTCACCGAACTACCGAAGGAGATCAATCACCACTGGACGAAGGCGATGACGGCGAGCGCGGACGGGCGCTACCTGTTCGTCGGCATCGGCTCCAACAGCAACATCACCGAACGGGGCATGACCGCCGAAGCCGACCGCGCGATGGTCTGGCGGATCGACGTGGAGTCGGGTGCGCACAAGCCGTACGCGACCGGGCTGCGAAATCCCACGGCGTTGGCCATTCAGCCCGGCACGGGGCATTTGTGGGCCGTGGTCAATGAACGTGACGAGATCGGCCCGAACCTGGTGCCCGACTATCTCACGGTGGTGAAAGAAGGCGGTTTCTACGGCTGGCCCTACAGTTACTGGGGCAGCAACGTCGACGTCCGCGTGCGGCCCGAAAATCCGCGGAAAGTCGCCGAGGCAATCCGTCCCGACTATAGCCTGGGCTCGCACGTCGCCGCGCTCGGCCTCGCGTTCTCGGTGCCGGCGATGGGCGCGCAATTCGCCGACGGTGTGTTCGTCGGCGAGCATGGAAGCTGGAACCGCGGCGTGCCCGTGGGCTACAAGGTCGTATTCGTGCCGTTCCGCGACGGGCGCCCGGAAGGCGAGCCGATCGACTTCGTGACCGGCTTCCAGGCGGAGGGACTCACGTTCGGCCGCCCCGTCGGAGTGACCGTGGATCCGCGCGGCGCGCTGATCGTCGCCGACGACCTGTCGAACACGGTGTGGCGCGTGACGGCAGCGGAGGCGCAGGTAGTTAGTCCACCGCCGCCCGGGTGAGGGTGTTGCGCAAACAATGTTCGTATCCTGCGAACGATCGATTCCAATATTTCGAATTGTCCCCGGAGCCCATCTGGATTAAAAAGAGTCCTTTCAGCCTGGAGTGGCGCGACATGCATCCACTGAAAGGGGCCCGGTGAGCCCGGCCCACGACAAGATGGTCGAGTTCGGCGGCCGCGTCATCATCATCGGCTGCGGCAGCATCGGCCAGGGCATCCTGCCGCTCATCGGGCGGCACATCCCGGTCGACGGCAAGGGCAGGCTGACGGTGCTGTCGGCGGACGAACAGGGGCGCGGCCTCGCGCGCAAGAACGGCGCGCGCTTCGAACACACCCACCTGACGCCGGCCAACTACCGCAAGATTCTCGGCAAACACGTCCAGGCCGGCGACCTGGTCCTCAACCTCTCGGTGAACGTCTCGAGTCTCGATCTCGTGAGTTTCTGCGCCGAGGTAGGTGCGTTGTACGTCGACACGTCCATCGAGCCCTGGCCCGGCGTCTACGCCAATCCGATGCTCAAGATGCGCGATCGCACGAACTACGTGATCCGCGAGAAGGCGCTGAAACTCGCGAAGGAGCTCGGTCCGGATTCGCCCACCGCGGTCGTCGATCACGGCGCGAACCCGGGCCTCGTGTCGCACTTCGTCAAGCGCGCGCTGCGGGATCTCGATCGCATCCTGCGCGGCGGCAAGGCGCAGCCGGCCACGCGCGAGGAATGGGCGGCGCTCGCGCGCGATCTCAACGTCGAGGTCATCCAGATCGCGGAGCGCGACACGCAGGTCAGCGATCACGCCAAGCGTCACGGCGAGTTCGTCAACACCTGGTCCATCGACGGCTTCGTCGACGAGCTCATGCAGCCGAGCGAGGTTTCGATCGGAACACACGAACTGCTCCTGCCGCGGCGTGCGCGCCAGCATCGCGCGAACTCCGGCACCTTGTATCTGCCGCAGCCGGGCGGCGGCACGTTCGCGCGCAGCTGGACGCCCTCGGTGGGCGGATACCAGGGAATGCTCGTCACGCACGACGAGGTGTTCTCGATCGCGGACTACCTGAGCCTGCACGACGGGGACCGGTTCGCCTATCGGCCCACCGTCATGTTCGTCTATCACCCTTGCGACGACGGCATGTTGTCCGCGCACGAGCTCGAGGGCCGCGGCTGGAAAATGCAGCCGTCGGGCCGGCGCCTGGGCCGCGACATCGCGGACGGAATGGACGAGCTCGGCGTGCTGCTCGCCGGACACGCCAGGAACGCCTACTGGTTCGGTTCGCAGCTCACGATCCACGAGGCGCGCCGCCACCTGGATTTCGCCAACTCGACCACGGTGCAGGTCGTGGCGGGTGCGCTCGCGGCGGCCGTGTGGGCGATCCGCAATCCCCGCAAGGGTATGGTCGAGCCGGACCAGATGGATCACGAGGAATGCCTCGAGATCGCCGCCCCCTATCTCGGCAAACTCACGGGCGACTTCACCGACTGGACTCCCCTGCAGGGACGGGGCCAGCTCTTTCCCGAGAAACTCGACGTGGACAATCCATGGCAACTGCAGAACATCCGCGGCCGGCAGTGGGTTTCGTAAAGGAGCCCTTCGGCCAATGTGAAGCGCGATTGCCCTGTGGTAGCAAGTCACCCGGCAAAGGAGGCGAAAAATGAGCACTCGACAAGGACATTCGACGACGGGCTCGGGCGCTCCGGCGGCGAGCGACCGCAATTCGCTGACGATCGGACCGGACGGTCCCATCCTGCTGCACGACGTCCACTTTCTCGAGCAGATGGCGCACTTCAATCGCGAGAAGGTGCCCGAGCGACAGCCGCACGCGAAGGGCGGCGGCGCATTCGGAACCTTCGAGACCACACACGACGTTTCGCGCTACACGAAAGCCGCGATATTCCAGAAGGGCGCGAAGACCGAGATGCTGGCGCGCTTCTCGACCGTCGCGGGCGAGATGGGCAGCCCCGACACCTGGCGCGACGTGCGCGGCTTTTCGCTCAAGTTCTACACGTCCGAGGGCAACTACGACCTGGTCGGCAACAACACGCCGGTCTTCTTCGTGCGCGACCCGATGAAGTTTCCGCACTTCATCCGCAGCCAGAAACGCCTGCCCGACTCCGGCCTGCGTGACAATCACATGCAGTGGGACTTCTGGACCAACAACCCCGAGTCCGCGCACCAGGTCACCTATCTACTCGGGCCGCGCGGGTTGCCGCGCACCTGGCGCCACATGAACGGCTACGGCTCGCACACCTACATGTGGGTCAGCGCGAAGGGCGAACGGTTCTGGGTGAAGTACCACTTCCACACGCGGCAGGGCATGAAGTTCTTCAGCAACACCGAGGCGCAGAAGATGGCCGGCCTCGATGCCGACTACCACCGGCGCGACCTGTTCGAGGCGATCTCGAAAGGCGAGTATCCGCAGTGGGTATTGTCGGTGCAGGTGATGCCGTACGAGGATGCGAAGACGTACCGCGTCAATCCGTTCGACCTGACGAAGACCTGGCCGCATCGCGACTATCCACTCGTGGTCGTGGGTGTCATGACACTCGACCGCAACCCGGGGAATTTTTTCGCGCAGATCGAGCAGGCGGCATTTTCGCCGGGCAATACCGTGCCGGGCATCGGGCTGTCACCCGACAAGATGCTGCTGGGCCGCGCGTTCGCCTACGCCGACGCGCAGCGCAATCGCATCGGCGCCAATTTCCACCAGCTCCCCGTCAACCAGCCCAAGGTGCCGGTGAACACGTACATGTTCGATGGGCACATGACCTATCACCACAGCGGCAATGCGCCGGTATACGCGACCAACAGCGGCGGGCGACCCTGGGCCGACGAGACCGGACGCATGGCGGACGGCTGGGAGGCCGACGGAGAAATGGTGCGCAATGCCTACACGCTGCGTGCCGCGGACGACGACTTCACCCAGCCTGGGGTCCTCGTGCGTGAGGTATTCGATGACGCCGCGCGCAACGACCTGGTTGAGACCGTCGCCGGGAGCCTCGCGGGCGGAGTGCGCAGTCCCGTGCTCGAACGCGCGTTCGCATACTGGAAGTCGATCGACCCGGCGACAGGCAGCCGAATCGAGGACAAGGTGCGCGCAGGTCGCACCATGGAGCCCGCATCGGGCATGAGCGAGAGGTGAGGTACGTAATGGCAGAACGAACGTCGAGCGCGAATTCCGGCCGGGCACACCGCCCGCCCAAACCCAGTCCGAGCCGTCTCGTGGGCACGTTGCCCGAGCGACGGCTGCTCTCGTACGCGAACCGGGAGAATGGTGGAAATGCGCCGCTGCCGGTTCACATCCGCGCGACCCAGAACCTGAATTCCATCGAATGCGACTATGTGCGGAACCGGCTCGGCGAAAAGCTGCGCAAACATGCGAGGGCGATCGAGCGCGTCAGCGTGCGCCTGGAGGACATGAACGGTCCGCGCGGCGGCGTCGACCAGGCCTGCCGCATCAAGGTCGTGCTGACCGGCTTGCCGAGCGTGGTATTCGAAACACGCAACCAGACTCTGAGCGACGCGATCGACGCGGCCATCCTCGGCGTGGAGCGCGCCGTGCGGCGCACGACCGAGCGGCGGCGCGAGAAGCCGCTCAGGCGCGGCTGAACTGGTCAGGCGTCGGGGATTCACCCGGCAGATCGAACACGATCACCTCGGCGCCGCTCCCGCCATCGAGCGTGAGCGACGAGGATTCCGTGATCTTGAGTGCGTCGCCGGCCTCGAGCGCCGTTCCGTTCGCGCGAATCGCCCCGCGCGCGACGTGCACGTAGATACGCCTGCCGCGCGCCACCTCGAGCCGCGCGTTCTCCGCGCCGTCGAACAGTCCCGCGTACACGCGCGCGTCCTGGTGGAGCAGGACCGATTGCTGCTCCGCGTCGGGCGAGGCGATCAGCCGCAGCCGTCCGCGTTTTTCCTCGGCGCTGAACCGCTTTTCCTCGTAGCTGGGGGGAATGCCGCGCACGTTCGGCTGAATCCAGATCTGCAGGAAATGAACGCCATTCGCGCCCGATGGATTGAACTCGCTGTGCTGCACTCCCGACCCCGCGCTCATCCTTTGCACGTCGCCGGGCCGGATGGTCGAGCCGTTGCCGAGCGAGTCCTTGTGCGCCAGCTCGCCTTCGAGCACGTAGCTGATGATTTCCATGTCGCGGTGAGCGTGCGTGCCGAAGCCCTTCCCCGCATCCACGCGGTCTTCGTTGATCACACGCAAGGGGCCGAACTCCACGTGTCGAGGGTCGAAGTAGTCGGCGAACGAAAACGAGTGGTAGGACCTGAGCCAGCCGTGATCGGCATATCCTCTCTCCCGGCTGCGGCGGATCTCACCTTGCGTCTCACTCATGATTCGGCTCCTCTAGAGATTGGTCTGATCCGCCGGCACGTCGCGCGGCACACCCGCCGCCGTGCCGCCATCCGCGCACTCGACGCCGTCGATGCCGACGCCGTAGCAGGTCATCGAGATCGATCCCAGCGCGCAGCCGCGCACGATCGGCATGGCCCCCACGCCCGCCGCCGCCGCGAGCCCGGCGACGTAGAGCAGCGGCAGGAAATGATCCGGCGTCGGCACGGCCGCGCGGTAGTCGGGATGGTTCGCGAGCTCGCCGATGTCCTGCGGCCGTTCCTTCATCAGCGCCGCGGCCGCATCGTCGAAACGATGCGCCCAGTCTTCGCCGTCGGGGTTGCGCCAGTCGACGCGCCGCAGGTTGTGCACGACGTTGCCGCTCGCGACGACCAGCACGCCGCGCTCGCGCAGCGCCGCGAGTTTCCGGCCGAGTTCGATGTGATACTCGAGCGGCTTCAGCGCATTGATCGAAAGCTGGACGACGGAGACGTCGGCTTCCGGATAGAGATGCGCGAGCACGCTCCACGTGCCGTGATCGAGACCCCATTCGTCGTGATCGAGGCCTATCCACTCGGGCCTGGCGAGCTCGACCACCTCGGCCGCGAGCCCGGGCATGCCGGGCGCCGGGTATTCGAACTCGAACAACTCGGCGGGAAACCCGTAGAAATCGTGGATCGTGCGCGGGCGCTGCATCGCGGTCACCGCGGTGGCGCCGATGAACCAGTGCGCGGACACCGCGAGGATGCCGCGTGGCCGGGGCAGCACGCGGCCCAGCTTGCGCCACACCTGGGTGTACGTATTGGTTTCCAGGGTGTTCATCGGGCTGCCGTGCCCGATGAACAGCGCAGGCATCGTCGTCATGGATTGCTCCCGGCGCGCTGACAGAAAAGTGGTCGGACCCGCCGACACTGGGTGAGAATGCGACGCACAGGATCCGCCATGACCGACTCATCCAGCAACCCTGGGATCAATCCCGCGAACGATTCGGGCGCGCCTCGCAAGGTTCTGCTCGCCACGGACCTGAGTGCCCGCGGCGACCGCGCACTCGAGCGCGCGATCGCGGTCGCCCGCCGGCACGACGCGCAACTGACGATCGTCCACGCCTTCGAGGACTTCCAGGACACGACCCTTACGTACGGCCAGCCGGCCGCGCCCTCCTGGCGCCGCCCACCGGATGCGGCCGCCATCATGAAGCAGCGCATCCTGCAGGGTCTGCGCGCCGATCTCGGCGATGCCATCGAAAAAGCCCGCATCGTGGTCGAGGAGGGGGATCCCGCGCAGGTCGTCGAACGGATCGCGATGGACGAACAAGTCGATCTCGTCGTCACGGGAGTCGCGCGCGAAGCCCTGTTCGCGCGACGGCCCGTGATCCTCGGCAAGACCGTCGAGTTATTGTTGCGGCGCCTGTCGATCCCGATCCTCATCGTCCGGAACCGCGTGAGGTCGGACTACGAGCGCATCGTCGTGACGACGGATTTCTCGGGCCCGTCGGGATATGCGCTGCAGCTCGCATTGCGCTTCTTCTCGACCGAAACCCTGCACCTGCTGCACGTTTCCGAGGCACCGTACCCGGCGCTGGCGCCCGATGCGAATCGCCATGCCGAAAGTTTCCGCGAGATCCACGCCGCCGAGCTCGAGGAATTTCTGTCCTCCATCTTCCTGCCCGCCGAAGATCGGAAACGCATCGTGCCGCTGATCGAGCCCGGCTCGCCGCGGCAGATCGTGCGCGAATTCGCGCAGCTTCACGGCGCCGATCTCGTGGTGCTCGGCACGCATGGCCGGGGCGCGCTCCTCGAGGCGCTGCTCGGTAGTGGGGCGAAGAGCATCCTCTCCACGCTGCCCTGCGACGCGTTGGTGGTGCGCGGGCCGGGCCAGTAATCGATCGAACGACTGACCGGGATTCTTGTCAGGTCTTCCATGAACGAAAACATCCGCTGGATCGTCATTGCCGTGGCCGGGGTTGCACTCGCGATCGCCGCCGTCGTCTTCCGTGATCGCTGGTGGCCGGATCGGCCGGCGCCCGAGGCCGAAACACCGGTCGTCGCGGTCCCGGAGCAGTTGCCCCCGCCCGAGGAACAGGCCGCGCCCCTGCACCCGCCGCCGGTGACCGATTCGGACGAAGCGCTGCCGCCCCTCGATGCCAGCGATCCGGCATTGCGCGCTTCGTTGGGCGAGGTCGCAGGCCCCGCGTCCGTGGAACGCTTCTTCATCACGGACAACCTGGTGCGGCAGATGGTCGTGTCCATCGACAACCTGCCCGAACAGAAGGTCGCCGAACGCATCCGGCCGCTGAAGCCGGTGCCGGGCCAGTTCGCGGCCTCCGGTACCGAGGATGCTCCCGTGCTCGATCCGGCCAATTACAAACGCTACGAGCCACTCGTCCAGATGATCGCGTCGCTCGATACGCAGAAGCTGATGACGCAATACGCGCGTTACTACCCGCTGTTCCAGGAATCGTACGAGAACCTCGGGCATCCGCCGCAGCACTTCAACGATCGGCTGGTCGAGGTGATCGATCACCTGCTCGAAACGCCTGCCGTGCGCGACCCGATCGCCCTCGCGCGGCCGAACGTGCTCTATGAATTCGCGGATCCGGAGCTGGAGTCGCTGTCCGCGGGGCAGAAGCTGCTGATCCGGATGGGCAGCGCGAACGCCGACAGGATCAAGGGCAAGCTCAGAGAACTGCGCGCGGCGCTCGTCGCGCGCTGATCGCGTCCCGCGTTTCTCGCCCGGGTCGCGACACGGTGCAGCAAAGCGTTCGCGAACGAACTACTTTCGTGCATCACGGTTTGGCCGCATGAGCACTTCGCTCGACTAGCTAACGTCAATCGCCGGTGTTATACACGGCTCGACGCGCAATAAATGGAATACAAGAATTGCGCTCGGGAGACACATGACGCGAATGGATAGGCCCCATGCGAAACGGGCAGACGCGGATCCGGTGTCCGCGCCATCGCGCGATGACTCCCCCTGACACAACGATTCGTCCAGGGAGCCGCCATGGCATCATCCAAACTACCCGGCCATTCAGTCCGCACCGATCTCGGTGACGGTTACGTCCTGCACTCCGTAACCCTGGCGGGCGCCGCCAGGGCCGAGCAGCCGGGCGCCACGCGCTCTTTCGGCGCAGGTTCTTTCGACGCGGAACTGGCGGAGGCGGGACTCGAGCTCGACAAGGTCGTGGTCCTGCCACCACCCGCCGCGGGTACGCGCGATCTCGTGACCGCCGCGCCGACGGCGACACTCGAAGTGCCGGTCGGCGACGACGAGTCCTGCATATTGCTGGTCGAGGATGCCTCGGGCGCCGTCTCCTGGGTCTTGCCTGATGCCCCTCGCAAAGGGGAAGGCAAGTCGCGCGCGCTCGGCGCGAAAACCTCGGTCAGGTTCACGATTCGGCTCGACGCCGCGCCCGCCGCCGGCGCGACGCGCGGACTCAAGGACATCGGGAAGAAGATCAACTCCTTCCTGTTCAAACTCGTCGATCCGCTGCTCGGGCCCATCATTCACGGCTTCGCGCGGAAATGGGAAACGAAGAACCGGCCCACCTTCACGCGCACCTTCGGTGTCGACGACTACCAGGTGGACGATCCCAACTTCCCGCGCATCACCGAGGCGGACTGGCGGCGCCTGTCGCAGGGGCGCGCGTTGTTGTTCGTGCACGGCACGTTCAGCACCAGCGGCGCGTTTTCCTCGCTGTCGCGCGAGGTCATGGCGGAGCTGTCGAACCGTTACGGCGGCCGGCTGTTCGCGTTCAATCACGCGACACTGACGGCGGATCCGCGCGAGAACGCCATCGCGTTCCTGAGCGACGTGCCGGATGGCATGAACCTCGAAGTCGACATCGTCTGCCACAGCCGCGGCGGACTCGTATCGCGGCAGATCGCGTTGCTGGGCGAATCGCGCGGCGTAAAGGTGCGGCGCATCGTGTTCGTCGGCGCGGTCAACGCCGGCACGCCGCTGGCCGACGACGAACACATGATCGGGATGATCGACCGGTTCACGACGATCGCGAAGTTCATCCCGCAGGGCGCCGCGAAAAAGATCCTCGATGCGCTGGTGCTCGTGGTCAAGGTCGTCGGCCACGGATTGCTGACGGACCTCGAAGGCCTCGCGGCGATGAATCCGCGCGGACCGTTCCTCGAGGCGATGAACGTGCCCGGTGGAACGACGCCGGAGCACTTCGCCATCGCCTCGGACTTCGAGCCCAAGGCGGGCACGCCGTTCCTCAGCCTGACGCGCGCGAAGGATGCGGCGGTGGACAAGGTGTTCGAAGAGGCAGCCAACGACCTGGTCGTGCCGCGCGACGGCGTGTTCGCGAACAATGGAGCGGGCGGCTTTCCGATCGACGACGCGCGCTGCCTGAAGTTCGGCCCCGCGGACGGCATCGTGCACACGGAGTTCTTCGCCGAGCCGCGCGTCGGCACTCAGCTGCTCGGGTGGCTGGGGCCCGCCGAAGCGGTGGCGCGCGGCTTTGGCGCCACGCCGTCGGTCGACGAAGTCGCGCGTATTCTCGATGTCTATCGCGACCAGGTACTGACCACTATCGCCTCGATGGGCGGCGGCGCGCGCGGCGGGGACAGGAAGTCGCAGGAGCTGACGCCGGAGGAACTCGATGCGCTGCGTCCGCACGTCGTGAACCTGAGCGAAGGTCTCTTCAAGGAGAGCGGCAGGTACTCGACCACCGAAGCCGACGTCGACGCGATCGTGCGCGAGCACATCCCGAAGTGGGCGGCGACGCTTCCGGCCGGCGAGCCGCTGCGCATCGCGATCTGGGCGCATGGCGGACTCATCGGCGAACGCGACGGTCTCAGGATCGCGCTCAAACACGTCGACTGGTGGAAGAAGAACGGCGTGTATCCGGTCTACTTCGTCTGGGAAACCGGCCTGTTCGACGCACTGCGCAGCATCCTCGAGTCCGTGGCGCGCAAGATCCCGGGACTCGGCGCGCGCGACCTGTACGACTTCACGACCGATCCGCTGGTGCAGGAGGGCGCGCGAGCGCTGGGTGGCGTGCACGTGTGGGGCGCGATGAAGACCAATGCCCAGCTCGCGAGCGGCGACAAGGGCGGCGCACGTTACACGGCCAAACGCCTGCACGAGCTCGTGAGCAACCCGGCGCTGATCGGCCAGCGACCGCTGGAATTCCACGCCGTCGGGCACAGCGCGGGATCGATCTTCCATTCCTGGTTCCTGCCGATGGCGAAGGAAGTGAAGCTGCCGCGTTTCAAGTCGCTGCAACTGCTCGCGCCCGCGATCACGGTCGCCGACTTCGATGCGCGCCTCACCAAGGAAGTCGGCGCGACCGGTGCGGTCGAGAAGGCCGTCATGTACACGATGAAGAAGAGCTACGAGGAGGACGATCACTGCATCCGCGTGTATCGCAAGTCGCTGCTCTATCTCATCCATCACGGGCTCGAAGCGAAGCGCCGCACGCCCGTCCTCGGGCTGGAGATCTCGGTGCGCGCGACGCCGAGCGTCGCCGCGTTGTTCGGTCTCAACGGCACGCCCAACGCGGCAGGACGCGTGGTGTGGTCCGTCACGAAGGATGGCGGCGGCAATTCCTCGAGCGCGTCGACCACGCACGGCGGTTTCGACGACGACGTGTCGACCATGAACAGCGTGGCGGCGAACGTGCTGGCCGCGCCGAATGCGCGCGTGCCGTACCAGCCGAGCGCCACGCGTTCGCTGGACGGCTGGCCCGTCTCGGACGAGTGGCTCGACGGCGTCGACCTCACGCGCATGGGATCGCCGAGCGCGGTGCGGCCGCAAGGCGGCGTTCAGGGTAGTTTGGCCGCCGTCCCGTCGCGGCCGGCCATCGCCGATGCGTTCGCAGGCGCCGCGGCGGTATCCACCGCCGCGCCGCGCCCGAAACCCGTGTCGAGCGGCAAGTCCGGCGGCGGAGCGCGCCGTGCGTTGTCGATCGGAATCGACGCGTATCCGGGTCCGAATGCATTGAACGGCTGCGTGAACGACACGCGTGAATGGTCCAACATGCTGCTCGCCGCGGGCTTCGAGACACCGCGTACCCTGATCAACGAGCAGGCGACGCACTCGGCCATCGTCACGGCGATGCGCGAGCTCGTCGTCACGGCGAAACGCGGCGACACGCTGGTATTCCACTACTCGGGGCACGGCACCGAGGTTCCCGACCTCGACGGAGACGAGGGTGCCGAGGGCAATCGCAACGACCAGGCCTTCGTGCCCGTGGACTTCGAGGATGGCGCCTTCCTCATCGACGACGACATCCGCGACCTGTTCGACGTGCTTCCCGCGGGCGTGGGCCTCACGGTGTTCATCGACTGCTGTCATTCCGGAACCATCACGCGCATGTTCGGCCGCAACAGCTCGAGTGCCGACCAGGCGAATGCCCGCTTCCTCAAGCGGACCGGATCCTGGGAAGACTGGATGCGTGCGCACGAGCGTTTCCGCGACCGGGCCAATGCCACGCGCGCGACCCTGTCGGGCAACCGCGCACTCGTGACCCGCAACGACATCCGCTGGGTGAATTTCTCCGCCTGCCAGTCGACCGAGAAGGCGCTCGAGCACAACGGGCTCGGCGATTTCACGCGGCTCACGACCGCGCTACTGAAAGGAGATCTTTCCCGCCTCACGCCACGCACGCTTCATGACCAGATCGTCGCGGCCTTCGGCGAGAGCCGGCTGCAAACGCCGCAGCTCGACTGCCCCGATGTCGCGATGAACCTGCCGCTGTTCCGCGCGCTCGACTGAAGGCGGACGGGGCGCATGCCGAAACCGAGCACGCCGGAAGCCAACGCCGCGATGGCCCAGAGTCGCGGCGGTCGCGTCGCGACCCCCGAGTCGCTGCGCCGTGGCCGGGCGAAGCCGAACATCGACTTCCTGATCGGCAAACGCGTGGCGCACGCGGCGACGTCGCCGGCATACGAGCGCAAGTCGAGTGATCCGGTCTATCGACCGCTGCGGATCTATGCGCTCGATCCATCCGCATCGACCGCCGACGGCGCGCACTCGGTGGTCAACGTGCCGTACGAGCCGCTCGAGCGCGGACCGCACGGTCCGCGCGGCGCGGTGCTCGAGATCATGACCGGCGATCCGGCGGGGACGAACGTCGAGCCCGTAGACCTCGACGATCCGGCTGTGCTCATGAACCAGGGACTGCCGCAGTCGCCCGAGGATCCACGTTTCCAGCAACAGATGGCATACGCCGTCTGCACGACGACCTATGCCGCGTTCCGGCAGGCATTGGGACGCGACATCGCCTGGGGCATCGACGGCGCACGCCGGGCGGACGGACCGCCGCGGTTGCGAATCCGGCCGAGCGTCCCGTCGCTGCCGAACGCGTTCTACGACCGGGCGCGCGGCGAGATCTGCTTCGGGACCTTCGAGGCGGGCAACACCGTGGCGGGCCGCAACGTCCCCAACGGCCAGATCTCGCTGTGCCTGTCGCACGATGTCGTCGTGCACGAGATGTCGCACGCGCTCCTCGACGGGTTGCGGTCGCATTTCCTCTATCCTTCGAACCCGGACGTCCTGGCGTTCCACGAGGGATTCGCCGATCTCATCGCCGTTTTCCAGCGCTTCACGTACCGCGACGTGGTGCTCGCGGCGATCCGCGCCTCGCGCGGCGAGATTCCCTTCGCCAGACTACTCACGAACATCGCCGTGCAGTTCGCGCAGGCCACCACGGCGACCGGCGCGCTGCGCAGCGCCGTGGGCGCGCCCGAGCGATCCTACGAAGACGCCATCGAGCCCCACCAGCGCGGCGAAATCCTGGTACGCGCGGTCTTCGAAGCCTTCACGACGGTGTTCAACCGCAGGACGATGCCGCTGATGCGGCTCGCGACGAACGGCACCGGGATGTTGCCGCCCGGGCAGATTCCGGACGTGCTCGCGCAGCAGCTCACCGAGCGCGCGTGCCGGCTCGCGGCGCAGTTCCTCACGATCTGCATCCGCGCGATCGACTACTGCCCTCCGGTCGACATGACCTTCGGCGAGTTCCTGCGCGCCGTCATCACGGCCGACCGCGACCTGGTGCCGCACGACGAATACTGCTATCGCGAGGCGTGGGTCGATGCGTTCGCGCGCTATCGCATCTATCCGCGCGACGTGCCCTCGTTGTCGGAGGGAGCGCTGCTGTGGCGCACGCCGATGCGCACCTTGCCGATCGAGCCGGAACTGAGTTTCGCGCAACTGCAGTTCCAGGGAGATCCCGGGCGCGCGGCAAACGCGGAAGAACTCGAGCGCCAGGCGCGCGCCTTCGGACAACTCGCCGCGGATCCCGACTATCGCCACGAGTTCGGGCTCGCGGGTCGGGACGATCCCGCGCGCGAGGGAGACATCCTCCATCTACCCGTCGTCGAATCGGTGCGGCCCTCGCGGCGCGTCGGCCCGAGCGGGCAGGTGGTGTTCGACCTGATCGCGGAAGTCACGCAGCGACGCGAAGTCAGGCCTCGTGACGGCAAGCCCGGCTTCGATTTTTACGGAGGCGCCACCGCCATTCTCGATCCCAAGGGGCTGGTGAGATTCGTCATCCGCAAGTCGGTCCTGGATGCCGGCCGGCTGCGCCGGCAGCGCGACTTCATCGAAGGCACGGGGAAGAGGTTGTTTGCCAGCGGGCACAGCAAGTTCCTCCTGCCGCAATCCAAGCTGCTGCTGAAGCTCCACGACACGACTCGCCCGCAGTCCGAGCCCGCGGCCACGGCGCGCAAGATCCTCACGTCGTCGGAATCCGGCTCCGCGGACGATACGCCGCGACTGTTCCTGCGGGAGGGCAACAAGCACCCGCTCGTGAGCCTGCTGAAGTCCTGTCTCAACAGGTGCGTCGAACCACCTCCAACCCTCGACGGCAGTCCGTTGTTCGACCTGGACACCGAGAGGGCGGTGAGCCGTCTGCAGAGCCAGGCCGAGATCATCGTCGACGGGATAGTCGGTCCGTTCACGTGGACCGTGATCGGCCGGGAACTGCGCGCGAAGGGCAATATCCCGCCACTGTCGGATGCGCCGGACTGGGTGCGCAGCCTGATCCTCAACGACATCACCACCGTGAAGCTCGAGCACCTCAAGGTGCGGCGGGCGCTCGAAATCTATCAATTCGGCTACGGTGCGCTCGGCGTCGCCCAGCACGAAGGGCTCGTCTCACTGCTCGGGAAACTCGCCGCGGATGCCGCGATCACCGATGCGCGCTGGGCCGCCTACATGCTCGCGACGGTCAAACACGAATGCGCGAACCGATGGCAGCCGATCGAGGAATACGGCAAGGGCCGTGACCGCAGGTATGGAAGACCGGAAGCGGTGTTCGATCCGGCCACGGGACGGGTGCGCCAGAACCGCTATTACGGTCGCGGCTACGTGCAGCTCACGTGGCGATACAACTACCAGAAGATGGGCAAGGAACTCGGGCGCGGCGATGCGCTGGAGATCGATCCCGACCTGGCGCTGGATCCCGAAATCGCCTACCGGATCATGTCGATCGGCATGCGGAAGGGTTACTTCACCGGCAAGCGTCTCGACCAATACATCAATGCCGCGGGCGCCGACTACCGGGGCGCGCGCCGCATCATCAATGGCGCCGACCAGGCCGAGCGGATCGCGGGTTACGCGCTCGAGATGGAGACGATCCTGCTCGCGAGCATCCAGCCGACGGCCGGACAGACTAGTTAGTCAGTCCCGCGCGCCGCTCGAGATTCATGAGCCGGACCTGCACGCGCGTCGCCGAAACGCTTTCCCACGCGCGCCAGCCGGCGAACGCGGCCGGGATCAGCCACAGGTGGCCGTACGCCAACCACCAGACGACCCCGGTGATCGCGAGGTACACCCAGAACGCGCCCGCCTTGCTCTGCGCGAGCGCCTGGAACGCTTCCGCCCTGTGGCCCATTTCGTGTGCCTTCCGTGCGAGCCGGTCGTGGAAATTCATGTAGGCGCAGTCCTTCACCCGTTGCAGTGACTGGACTGTAGCGGACGTCTTGCGCGAGAACCATCGACTGCGTCGATGGGAGAAACCTCAGGAAAAGCCCGCAGGAGAGTGGCGCGTTGAAGGTCATGGGCCATGTCATGATGGACGGGACACTGATCGAGGAGTCGGACCATGAACAGTCGACGGATCTTTCTATCGGCCGTGTTTTGCATGCTGGTCGCTGGTTGCGCATCGATGCAGCGGCGCGATCCGCTGCAGGTGACCGTCGCGGGCATCCAGCCGCTGCAGGGGCAGGGCATGGAATTGCGCCTGCTCGTGAAACTGCGTGTGCAGAATCCGAACGACGTTCCGGTCGAATATGACGGCGTCGCGCTGACCATGGACGTGCAGGGCAAGACACTGGCTTCGGGCGTCAGCGACGCGCGCGGCAGCGTGCCGCGTTTCGGCGAGTCCGTCATCGAAGTGCCCGTCACGATTTCGGGATTCCGCATGGCGCGCCAGGCGATGGGGATGATGAAGGACGGAGGCACGGGCCTCGAGAAGATCCGCTACGAGATGTCGGGCAAGCTCAACGGCTCGGCGTTCAACACGGTGCGCTTCAAGACGAAAGGGGAGTTCGAACTTCCGACCAAGGCCTCGGAGATGCCCGGCGGCTGACCCGGGCAGGCAATCCGGCATCATCCCTTCGCGCCAACCGGACCACCGAGTGCATTGCGCAGAAACCCTTCGAGGGTCTGGGGCGCGCGATCCATCAGCCGTCCCAGATCCGTCGACGCCACGTCGAACTCCCCGGCGCGGACCGCATCGCCGAGCGCGACGGACACATCGATGATGCGCGCGGGCGCGCCTTTCGCTTCGAGTATCTTGCGGTACTCGTCCGAACGCACGGCCTGGTACGTCACGGTCTTGCGGCAGGCCCTGCCGAGCGCGGCGGCGACGTCGCCCAGCGAGTACGGCGAAGGCGCGCTGATGTCGTACGCCTTTCCGCGGTGATCGTCCGACGTGAGCACGGCGGCCAGCGCGGCCGCGATGTCCTGCCGCGCGACGAAGCCGATGCGGCCGGCGTTGGCGTTGTGGACTATCTTCCCGGTCGAGACCGCGTCTCCGAACATCAATGGAACGAGGTCCATGTAGAGGTTGTTACGGAAGAACGTGTGGGGAATGCCGCTCTCGCGCACCATCACCTCGGTCGCATGGTGGCCGGGCGACGCGGCGAAGATCGCGTCCGCCGACGCTTTCACGACGCTGGTGTAGACGATGTACCGGACGCCGGCCGCGCGTGCCGCGTTCACGACGTTGCGGTGATGGAGAATGCGCTCCTCGCCGAGTACGGTCGTCGAGATGAACAGCAGCCTTTCGACACCCTTGAATGCCTGCTCGAGCGAGCGCGTTTCCGTGTAGTCGCCGCGCCGCACGGCCAGTCCCCGCGCCTTGAGTTTCGCCGGGTCGCGCACCATCGCGACGATGTCCGCGGCGGCCACCTTGCGTTCGAGCAGGTAGTTGATGGTGGCGCCGCCCAGCTTTCCGGTTGCGCCGGTAACCGCGATGAGACCCATGTTCTTCCCCGGTTGCGCGCGTCGAGTCTAACAACATTGGAGCGCCCGGGTTCAAACTACGGGGTATGCCCTTGTGGGCAGACAGCACCACGCCGGGGCAAGGCTCAAGGACGGCCTGCGGCTCCGCCCGGAAACGCGAAACCGATCCGGCAATGGCTGCGCGGCCGAGTTAGATTCCGCGCATGAAACATTCACGCATCGTGCGCGGTTTGCTCGCGCTGCTGTTCGCGGTCGGGTTGTACGCCGCGGAGCCGGATGGCCCGTACGTCCTGCGCGGCGAGGACCGGCTCGAGAGCTGGTCCGTGGTCGCCGAGGGCGGCGAGACACGCAAGCAGGTACGGCCTGTCGAAGGTGGATCGGTCACCGTTCCGGCGGTCGGCCGCTTCCCCGCGTTCGCGGTGAAGCTGCGCCAGCCCGCCGAGCCAACGGCGGATGTCGTGACGGTCGCGGCGGAGCAGCCGATCTTCGTCGTCGCGGACACGCACGGTGAATTCGAAATCCTGGCCGAGATGCTGCAGAAGCACGGCGTGATCGACGACGGGCTGAGCTGGAAATTCGGCCGCGGGCATCTCGTCGTGCTCGGCGACGTGTTCGATCGCGGGTCGCACCAGACCGAGATCCTGTGGCTGCTCTACGAACTCGAGGCGCAGGCGCGCAAGGCGGGCGGTGGCGCGCACCTGCTGCTCGGCAACCACGAGGCGATGGTGATGCGCGGCGACGTGCGCTACCTGCATCCGAAATACCCGCAAACCGCGCGCACGCTCGGCACCAGCTACCCGAAACTGTTCGGCGCGGACAGCGTGCTCGGACAGTGGCTGCGGATGCAGCGCGTCGCGCTGCGCGTCAACGACCTGCTGCTCGTGCACGGCGGCATCTCACGCGCGCTGCTCGACCAGGGTTTCACGCTCGCCGAGATGAACACGCTGGCGCGGGCGGCATTGAACGAACAGGTCGGCAGCGAGCGGGAGGCGGAGCGCGCGGAATTCCTGCTGGGGTCGCTCGGGCCGCTCTGGTACCGCGGGTATTTCACGGCGCCGAGCGATCTCATGGGCGCTTCCGACATCGACGTCGACCTCACGCTCAAGCGCTTCGGCGCGCGCCGGGTCGTGGTCGGGCACACGACAGTGCCGACCATCCGGTCGCTGTACGATGGGCGCGTCATCGCCGTGCAGGTCTACCCGAAGCGCGAAGACTGGGGGCTGGTGCGGTTCGAATGCCTGCTGAGCCGCGACGGCGGACTGCTGCGGGCGCGGTTCGACGGCGGCACCGAGCCATTGTCCGACCCGGAGTGACACGAAAGTCCACTATCGGGGCCCCGCGAGTCACTTCGATACTCCCCTGACTAACAACCGCGGGAGACCAACATGTACAAGCTGGGTCGGATCGTCTGCGCGGCCGCGATCGCGGGCGCCATGATTCCCCTCGCCCTGGCCGACAGTGCGACTTCGAACAAGTGGCGCGTCGAGCTCGATCACACGGCGCAGTCGGACGGATCCATCGTGCTGCAGGTCGCGCCGAAGAACGGCGCGGCGATCGAAGCCGAGGCCAGGATCCCCAAGGGCAACAGCGAGAACCAGATCGCGCAGGCGGTGCGCGATTCGCTCGAAGTCGCGCTCGGCAAGGGTTACGAAGTCGAGGTCGACGACGGCGAAGACGTTCTCATCAAGGCCAAGGGGAAGACGAAGCCCTTCGAGATGAAGCTCGTGAGCTCGTCGGTCACCGGCGTCGAGATCGAACTGGAACGCGAGTAGGTGGGGCT
>JAEZCN010000069.1 GCA_023433515.1 Pseudomonadota bacterium | reverse complement strand
CCGTCAGCACGCCGGATTCCTTCTTGCCGCTGATCTTCACCGGCGTCACCACCTCCGGCGCCGTGGGCGTGTTGTGCGCGTCCATGGCCTTCGCCGTGATCATGCGGCCCTGGGCCGTCGCGACGGTCGCACCCTGCAGATTGACCTTCACCACGGCCTCGCGCTTCGGATCGAGATTCGTGAGCGCGAGTTGCAGGTTGCCGGCCGTATCGCGCGCGGCCGAGGCGCTGACCACCGGCACCGAGTAGTCACCCAGCTTGTAGTCGGGCGTCGTGATCTCGGTGGGCAGCGAGGTTGCTCCCTGGAACGGAATGTACATGTGGAACACATGGTAGGTAGGCGTGAGCGCCATCTTCGGCCCGTCGGTCAGGATCATCGCCTGCAGCACGTTCACCATCTGCGCGATGTTGGTCATGTGCACGCGGCGCGCATGTTTGTGGAAGATGTTGAGGTTGACGCCCGCGACCACGGCGTCGCGAATCGTATTCTGCTGGTAGAGGAAACCCGGTTCGCGACCCGGCTCCGGGTCGTACCAGGTGCCCCACTCGTCGACGTAGAACCCGACCTTGCCTTTCGGGTCGTTCGCGTCGAGCACTTTCACGTTGTCGGTGATGAATTTATCCACGCGCAGCGTCTGGCTGAGCGTGGAGATCCACTCCTGCTCCGGGAAGCCGACCGAGTTGCCCTTCTTCGGCCACTTGCCGGTCGGCAGCGTGTAATAGTGATGCGAGATTGCATCCATGTCCTGCTCGACCATGGTCGTGAGCACTTCGGCCCATTTGGTGCTGTCGCCGTTACCGCCGCTCGCGACGATCTTCGGACGCTTGCCGCGCGGCGCCTTGATGTAGGTGGCGAACTGGCGGAACAGGTCCGCGTAGTACTCGGGGCGCATGTTGCCGCCGCAGCCCCAGGTCTCGTTGCCGATGCCGAAGAAGTGCACGTCCCAAGGCTTGTCGCGTCCGTTCTTGCGGCGCTCGTTGGCGAGCGTCGAGACCGTGTCGGAGGTCATGTACTCCATCCAGTCGGCCATCTCCTGCGGAGAGCCCGATCCCACGTTGCCGCTGATGTAGACCTTCGTGCCGATCATCTCGGCGAAGGTGAAGAACTCGTGCGTGCCGAATTCGTTCGTCTCGGGCACGCCGCCCCAGTGCGTATTCACCTTGACCGGACGCTTCTCGCGCGGACCGATGCCGTCGCGCCAGTGGTATTCGTCGGCGAAGCAGCCGCCGGGCCAGCGCACCACCGGCACCTTGAGGTTTTTCAGCGCCTCGATGACGTCGTTGCGATAGCCGTTCGTGTTGGGAATGTTCGACTTCTCGCCGACCCAGATTCCCTCGTAGATGCCGGCGCCGAGATGTTCGGCGAACTGTCCGTAGATGTTCGGATTGATGACTTCGCCCGGCTGATCGGCGCGGATGGTCACCGTCACGGGCACGCTGCCCTGCGCGAACGCGCCGCCGACCGCGGCGCATGCGCTCAACATGAACGCCGCGATCCTGAATTGAATACGTTTCACTGAATCCCCCGCCCGTTGTGGAATTATCGGGAACGGTCGATGCTGCCGCGCATTGGCGACAGCCGCAAGCCGAGACCCGATATTCGAATCGATATGACTCGAACATGACTTGCGCCCGTCCGGGGAGAGTCTTACCGGGAACCGGCGAGCGGCACGGCTCTTATAGATAGGCCTGCGGCGGCGGCCACGTGTCCCACAGCGTCGGGTCCGGCGCGAGGTACGACTGCGACCTCTCGAAGATGTGCGGCTCGAACGCGATCGACTTGCGCGCCACCGTGTCGATGTGCACGCCGGTCGCGAGCATCGTCGCGAGATGATCGCTCTCATCGCCGCGCCGCATCTCGTGCACGAAGCGCACGAGCTTGGGTTTCACCTCGATGAGCGCGGTGCGCACGACGATCACGTCGCCCGGCAGCGCCTCGCGCCGATACGAGATGCGCTGGTCGACCGCCGCCATGCCGCGGTTGGTCTCCTTCAGGTACCGCGAGGTCATGCCCATCATCGCGGCGAGGTTCCACGTGGCCTCGTCGAACTTGCCGACGTACCACATGACGTTCATGTGGCCCATGTGGTCGCAGTGCCATTGGTGCACAGTGCCTCGGTAGGTGATGCCGATGGTGCTCACGTGATGCGCCTCCCTGTCACTCGTTCGGTCCAGGTCAATGCAGCTGGCGGCGGCGGAACCTGTTCGAACTTCAACGAACGAAGGTCGATCAGTTCGTCGATGCCGCCAGCCTTGCCCTTGCGATCGATCGGCACGCGATACACGCGGCCCTCGCGGGCGAACAGGAGTTCGCCCGAGCGCGACCAGTCCGCCCAGTCGCTGCGGCCGAGGTCGAGCACGAGATTTCCGTCGGGATCGTAGAGGCCGTGCTCGCGCGCGTACCAGGGCCCGTTGAGTTCACCGATTCCGAGCAGCCGGCGTTCGAGAGTCGCTTTCCCGCCAGTCTTGCGCCAGCGTTCCGGCTGCACGAACTCCCAGGAGTATTTCGAACCGTGCTTGTATTCCGTTCGGGTACCCCGATCGGCCAGCACCCAACCGTCGCGTTTCATGCGCATCGAGGCGATGGGATCGTCCTCGCCGCCTCCAGCCCAGGGTGCGATGGGCACCGCCCTGACATCCTTGGGCATCCGGAATCCTTCCTCGGGATTCATGCCACCCATCTTGTTGAGCTGGATCAGTCGTTCGCTCTCGAACAGTCCACCGCCGCCCCAGGTGCCCAGGTTCTTCCACAGGCAGAGCGCCGAGAGATAAGGCGGACGGCTCACCGCCGTCCACGAGTGCAGCGGAGGCTTCTCATTGGCCGCGAGATAGACGAACTTTTCGCCCGACGGCGAAAGGTCGCAGCGCTCTTCATATATACGGCCCTTGAACCATTGGCCCGCGTGAAACTGGTGCTTCACGGTGTCCCAGGTCAACAGGAGCACTTGTTTGCTGGGTCCGCGCCGGATCAGGACGACACGCGGCGCGGCGCGCGCGACGACACCGAAGATGCGAGTTGCGGACTGGGAATGCTGGAGCATTGCGGCACCATGCTATCCAAAAGCGGCGCACTATTTGTGCCGTAAATACCTGCGATTCCCGGCATTCATGAAATGGTTGATGCGGTTTCACTCACGGACGAGACGACCCGGGTCCGGTCTCCGAACATTCGCCCATGTCTTCGAGAGGTAAGGAATTCATGACCCGTCAAAACCTGGAAAGCGTCCTCAAGGCCGCCGGCAATACCGTTCAACTCCTGCGCAACTCGCAGATCGGCGCGTACGTGTACCCGGTGGTGCCGAGCGAGTTCACCAACTGGCGCGACGAGCAGAAGGCGTGGCGCGAGACCGCGGTGCTGTTCGACCAGTCGCACCACATGGCGGAGTTCACCCTGAAGGGGCCGGACGCGCTCAAGCTCTGTTCCTACACCACCATCAACAGCTTCAACAATTTCACGCCCAACAAGGCGAAGCAGATGGTGCCGATCAGCCACGACGGTTACGTCATCGGCGACGGCATTCTCTTTTATATGGACAAGGACGAACTGCTGTTCGTCGGCCGCGCGCCGACCGTGAACTGGCTGCAGTTCCACGCCGAGACCGGCGGCTTCAAGGTCGACACGATCCGCGACGACCGCTCGCCCTCGCATCCGCGCGGCAAGGCCGTCTACCGCCGCCATTACCGGTTCCAGATCCAGGGACCGAACGCGAAGCAGATCCTCGACAAGATCAACGGCGCGCCGATCCCCGACGTGAAGTTCTTCACGATGGACACGATCAACATCAAGGGACGGATGGTGCGCTGCCTGCGTCACGGCATGGCGGGTGCGCCCGGTCTCGAGATCTGGGGCCCCTACGAACAGGGCGACGAGATCCGCGATTACATCCTCGAGGCCGGCCGCGAGTTCGGCATCGTGCCGGTGGGTTCGCGCGCGTATGCGTCGAACACGCTCGAGTCCGGCTGGATCCCCTCGCCGCTGCCCGCCGTCTACACCGGCGAGAAGATGAAGAAGTATCGCGAGTGGCTCCCGGCGAACGGCTACGAAGCCACGGGCTCGATCGCGGGCAGTTTCATCAGCGACAACATCGAAGACTATTACGTCACGCCGTACGAGCTCGGCTACGGCCAGTTCGTGAAGTTCGACCACGACTTCATCGGCGCGGACGCGCTCAAGAAGATGGCGGACAAGCCGCACCGCAAGAAGGTGACGTTTGCCTGGCACCCGGACGACATGGCGAAGATCTATGCCTCGCTGTTTCAGCCTGGCCAGGATCATTACAAGTTCTACGACCTGCCGAACGCCAACTACGCATCCTCGTCGTACGACAAGGTTTCGAAGAACGGCAAGGTCGTGGGCTTCTCGATGTTCGGTGGCTACAGCTACAACGAGCGCACCGCGCTGTCGCTCGGCATCGTCGATCCGGACGTGAAGGTCGGCGACGAGGTGATCCTGACCTGGGGCGAACCCAGCGGCGGCACGAAGAAGACCACGGTCGAGCGTCACAAGCAGCTCGATGTGCGCGTCACCGTCTCTCCGGTGCCCTACTCGGCGGTCGTTCGCCAGACCTACGAAGGCGGCTGGCGTTCGACCGGCACCGGCACCTGAGTCTCGAACGGCACGTGCCACCAATCACGCGGCGCTGGCGCGATCCAGCGCCGCGTTCGTTTGTGTAGCTGTCCCGGGTTGTTTGTGACTTTTCTCGGCGTGACGACAGATAGGGGTCATGAAGCGCCACCTCTCGAGTTTCATCGTCATCGGGCTGCTGTTCGCGCTGTCCCGCACACATGTCGCCGCCGCGCAGGACTCTTCTCTCATCTGGACCTACAAGTACCTGGTCGCGACGGCCGCAACCGAACGCGAGCTCGCGCCGATCGCCGAACACATCAAGGAATCCATCGAGCTCGAAGACCAGGGCCTGTTCGACGTCGTCGCCGAACGGCTCCTGACGCGGTTCGATGATCCGGCGTTTCCCGAAAAGAACAAGGCACGACTCATCCGCGCGCTCGGCAGCTGGCCCGATGGACGCTACGATGACGTGCTGCGACACGTCCTCGCCGTGACGCGTCAACGAAAGGTGCAGCAGGCCGTGAGAATGGCGCTGCCCTACAAGAGCCGCAAAGCTTCCGACCCATACGTCCGCGGAAGCGTCGATCTGCACGCGATCGTCAACGAAGTCGAAGCCGCCGCGCTCGCCGCGGTTCCAACCACGGCACAGGGAAGCGCTTTCGCCGAATTCAAGGGTGAGACCCTGGAGCAGCTGTACGCGTGGGCGGGCCGTCCACACGAGATGATTTCGAGCCAGACGCGCGCCAGCGATGGCCTCATCGACATCGAGGTGCAGCGGCTCGCGGTGTACTACCGGGGTATCGGCCGCGCCGTCTTCGGCTACAAGGATCTGACCGCGTCATGGAACTTCCAGGCGATCGTGGCCGACCCGCTCGCCTTCGAGAATGTATTCGCGTACCGCCGGCGCGCCTCCGAGCTCGGCATGCCTGACGATTCGACACTCGAGATGATCCAACTGGTCAGCGGTTACACGGCGGCGATCAAGAATTCGGTGCAACACCGCTACCGATCGGCAAACCTTTCACGGGAGTATCTCGACACCGCGGCGGAAGTCCTTCTGCGGCATCACTCGCAAGCGCGGGACTCGGCGACGATCGACGCTCATGCCTGGATTTGCCGCCTCCTCTCGAATCAGGGCGGCGATCGATATTCGGATGTACTCAGCCGCGTCGCCGCCGAAACCCAGGACAGGAAGTTGCGACGTCATGCCACGCGCAAGCCAGGAAAAAACACCACTTCCGACGTGTACGTCCCCGGCACGCTCTCGCTCGACGTCCAGCGAGCGAAATACCCGACTATCTACCCCGGATCGACATTTACGAGCGGACAGCTCTGAGCGCCCGACTGACACGCGCGCACGCCTCGACCGGCCGGCGGCCTGACTAACTACCCGCGGCGGGCTCGAAGCTTTTTTTCGGCTCGAGGCCCGAAGACCTCTTGCATCGGCGGAGCTGAGTATATACTGTGTATACACGCTATGCACAGTGCCCTGAACATATCGCAGACCGATGCCCGGCCGATGTACCTCCAGATCATGGAGCAGATCCGCCGGCGCATCGCAGTGGGCGACTGGGCCCCAGGGCAAGAACTTCCATCAATTCGCGCACTTGCAGCGGATTTGCGAGTCAGCGTCATAACCGTAAAGCGGGCCTACCAGGACCTCGAAACCGAGGGCGTGATCGTCACGCGGCACGGCAAGGGCTCCTTCGTCGCCGACGCCGCGGGCCTCGCCGCCAACCTCACCGAACAGAAGCTCGACGAGCACCTGGCGTCCGCCGCCGACCTCGGCCGGCAACTCGGACTCGACGAATCGGCACTCGTGCAGCGTCTGCGACGCGTGATCAAGGGAGATCAATGAACCAGCCACACGCCATAGAGCTCTGCTCGGTCCGCAAGGCCTTCAGGTTTTTCACGCTCGAGGATCTCTCGCTCGTGCTCGAACCCGGACAGGTCATGGGCTTCGTCGGACCCAACGGCGCGGGCAAGAGCACCAGCATCCGTCTCATCATGGGCCTGCTGAGCCCGGACGCCGGCGAGGTCCGCGTGCTCGGGCACGCGATGCCGCAGTTCCAGGCGCGCGCCAAGCGCGACATCGGCTTCGTCTCCGACGAGATGCGGCTGTTCCAGCACGCCACGGTGGGCTGGCACATGAATTTCGTGGCGTCCATCTACCCGGACTGGGACGCGGGCTACGCGGCGAAACTCGTCAAGCGCTTCAACCTGCGCACCGAGCAGAACGTGCAGACGCTTTCGCACGGCGAACACGTCAAGGCCGTCCTCATGCTCGCGCTGGCGCGCCGGCCCCGCCTGCTGATCCTCGACGAGCCGACCTCCGGCTTCGATCCGGTGGCGCGCCAGGAAGTGCTCACCGAGTTCATGGACGTGCTGCGCGACGAGGACCGCTCTATCCTGTTTTCGTCGCACAACACGCTGGACGTCGAGCGCATTTCGGATCGCATCGCGTTCATCGATCGCGGCCGGTTGGTCGACTGCAGCGACAAGGAAGACTTCCTGGAACGGTGGCGCCGTATCGAGCTGCAGGTTCCGGCCGGGCAAACGCCGCCGGAGCTGCCGGACATGGTTTCACGCGTCGTCGACGGTCAATTCGTCACCCTCACCACGAATCGTTTTTCCGAACAGGCGCTCGCTTCGCTCGGGCCCACGGTGCGCGCCGTACAGCGCATGAGCCTCGAGGAGATCTTCGTCGCGACGGTATTCCATCACCGGGAGGCACTCGGTCAATGAACTCGCTCACCCGCAGACTCATCGCCAAGGATCTCTACCTGCAGCGCGGGCTCATCGGCATCGCGGTCGTCGCCGGCCTCGTGTCGCTGGTCATCGCGGCCGAAGGCCGCATGCGATTCAACATCGGCGTGCTCGGCTGGATCACCACCGTGATCGCCCTGGGAATCATGGTCGCGATGCAGGGACTGGTGAATGAACGCAAGGAACGCGCGCAATTGTTCGTGCTGAGTCTGCCGCTGTCCCACGGCGATTACGTGCGTGTGAAGATGCTCGCGCTGCTCGCCTGTTACGTCCCGGCCTGGCTCGTGCTGAGTGTCGCCGCGGTGGCGCTCATGCTCGTGATGCCCAATCTGCCCGACGGAATGGTCCCGTACACGGTGCTCCTGTCCGTCTACATGCTCACGAACTTCGCGGTCGTCCTCAGCGGAGCCCTGCACACCAGCTCCGAGGGCGTACTGACCGCCCTCATCATCGTGACGAACATGTGCGTTTCGGTGTTCATATTCGTGATCTTCGCGATCCGCGGGATCGCCGATCACTTCCAGGGTCCAACTCCCGTCTGGAACGACGCGTTCTGGACCGTGCTCGGCATCGAACTACTCGTCTTCGCGCTAGCCGTCTGCCTGCCCTATCTCATCGCGGCCCGCCGCCGCGACCACATCTGACCGAAGGGATTCCAACATGAACAACACTCCCGACTCACGCCTGCACGCGCTCGACGCGGTGCGCGGCTTCGCGCTCCTGCTGGGCGTGGCGTTTCACGCCGCGCTTTCCTTCATGCCCGGCTGGCCGCCCGGCATCTGGGCGATGAACGACAACTCGCCCAGCCAGTTCCTCAGCGACGCGGCGTTCGTCGCGCACGTGTTCCGCATGTCGCTGTTCTTCTTCATCGCGGGATTCTTCGCGCGCCTCATGCATCAGAAGCTCGGCACCGGCGGCTTCTGGGCGAATCGGGGCAAGCGCATCGCGGTGCCGCTCGTCATCGGCTGGGTGATCCTGTTCCCGCTGATCGGTTACCTCTGGACGGTCGGCCTCACCAAGGTGCTGGGCGTGCCGCCGACGATGCCCGAGATGCCGAAGACGCTGGGCGCCTTCCCGCTGACGCATCTGTGGTTCCTCTATCAGTTGCTCCTGACCTACGCGGCCTTCCTCGGCCTGCGCGCCATCTTCCGCAAGCTCGATCCGGCACAGAAACTGCCCGCGTACCTCGAACGCGCGGCGACGTTCTCCATCAAATCGCTGGCCGGCGTGTTCACGCTCGGAATCCCGCTCGCGATCGCGCTGATCTGGCTGCCGGTGTGGTTCTACTGGCAGGGCATCCCGACGCCCGACCAATCGCTGATTCCGCAGGTGCCGGCCTCGGTCGGGTTCGGCACCGCGTTCGCGTTCGGCTGGTTCGTGCATCGCTCGCGTGACGCCCTGCAGGCGATCGCCGCGCGTTGGATCGTGCACCTGGGCCTCGGCATCGTCGCCACGGGCTGGATGCTGCATGTCGTGCATACGACGCCGATGGCGGCGCCCGGCCTCATGAAGAACGCATTCGCCTATGCGTTCGGCGTCGCGGTGTGGGGCTGGACACTCGGCCTCACCGGCGCGGCGCTGCGCTTCCTGTCCAACTACAGCGCGACGCGCCGTTACATCGCGGACGCTTCCTACTGGGTGTACCTGGCGCATCTGCCTGTCGTCGTCGCCTTGCAGGTGTGGGTCGGGCACTGGCCGGTCCACTGGAGCATCAAGTACCCGTTCATCGTGATCGCGTCGTTCGCGCTGCTGTTCCTCAGCTATCACTTCCTGGTGCGCTCGACCTTCGTCGGTCAGTTGCTGAACGGCCGCAAGTACCCGCGCAAGCGCGCGGCACGAGCAGCCTCCGCGACGGTTACCTCGACCGCATGCGATGCCACCGGAGCGCCCGTGGCTTCCATGCGCGGCATCGTCAAGCGATACGGCGCCATCACCGCTCTCGCCGGCATCGACATCGAGGTGAAGCGCGGCGAACTGCTCGCCGTCCTCGGACCCAACGGGGCCGGCAAGTCCACCGCGATCTCGCTATGGCTCGGGCTCATCGAAGCCGACGAAGGCGAAGTCATGTTGCTGGGCGGCGCGCCGCAGGACCTGGAGCGCCGCCGCGGACTCGGCGTGATGATGCAGGACGTCGAGTTGCCGAAGGAGCTCAAGGTGCGCGAGCTCGTCACGCTCGCCGCGAGCTATTACGACGACCCGATGTCGGTCGAAGATGCGCTCGCGCTCACGGGCCTCGAGCAGCTCGCCGATCGCAGGTACGGCAAGCTCTCTGGCGGACAGAAGCGCCAGGCACAGTTCGCGATCGCGATCTGTGGGCGCCCGAAGGTTCTCTTCCTCGATGAACCCACGGTCGGACTCGACATCAAGGCGCGCGAAGCCATGTGGCACAGTGTGCGACGCCTGCTGGCCGATGGTTGCTCGATCGTCCTGACGACGCACTACCTCGAAGAAGCCGAGGCACTCGCGGATCGCGTCGCGGTCATTGCGAAAGGCCGGGTCATTTCGACGGGCACCGTCAACGAGATGCGCGATCTCGTCGCGCGCCGGCAGATCACCTGCGTCACGTCCATTTCACCGCTCGAGGTACGGGGTTGGCCCGGCGTCGTCGACGCGCAGCTCACGCAGGACCGGCTCAGCATCACGGTCACCGATGCCGAAGGGGTCGTGCGCCGGCTGCTCGCCACTGACGCCGCTCTCGGAAAACTCGAGGTGCGCCAGGCCGGACTCAACGAAGCATTCAACGAACTCACACGGGAGGCCGCATGAACTCGGTCACACTGACTTCCATTCCCGCGGCGACCGCCGTCGCCAGGCGCAGCGTCTTCGCCGCCTATTTCACCGAGACGCGTTTCGAATTCATGCGCATGGTGCGCAATCCGGGCGTCGCAATCCCGGTGCTGATCCTGCCGATCGCGTTGTACGCCCTCTTCGCGCAAATCATCGTGGGTGACGCGATCAAGAACGATCCGAACATCGGCATCTTCCTGTTCTCGGCGTTTTCCCTGATGTCGGTGACGATGCCGGCGCTGTTCGGCATCGGCGTATCGCTCGCGCTCGAGCGCGACATGGGTCTGCTGCGTCTCAAGCGCGCGCAGCCCGCGCCGCCCGCCGCGTGGGTGGTCGCGAAGATAGCCAGCGGGCTCGCGCTCGGGATCATCGCCTACGCGCCGATCGTCGTGGTCGCGCTCGCGAGTGGACAACTCGCGTTGACGACCGGCCAGGTGGCCGCGCTCAGTGGCGCCCTGCTCCTCGGCACGATTCCTTTCACGGCCATGGGACTCATGGTCGGATCGCTGTTCAGCGGCTCCGCGGCGCCCGGGTGGGCGAACATCATCTATCTACCTGGATGTTACCTCTCCGGCATGTTCTTTCCGCTGCCGGAGTCCATGCACTGGCAGGCGCCGATCTGGCCGCAATTTCACGTCCTGCAATTCATGATGCATTCGGCGGGTATCGAGAAATTCCAGTTCTTCCCTCTGCAGTTCGCCATCGCGGCGATGGTGGGGTTCACCGTGCTGTTCTCCGTCGTCACCATCTGGCGCCTGACGCGTAACGGATAATTTCTTCTCGCGCACCGGCGTCCGCGGCGGCGGTCTCCCGGACTGACAAATTGGCCTGACCACGGTATGGTTGCCCCCTTCATTCGTGGAGGGGGCAACCGATGGGCGGACCGAATCGGCGCGATTTCCTGCATGCCGCGGGAATCGCAGGAATGTTTTCAGGTGTCTCGGGCGCGGCCCTGGCACAGGGCGCCTCCGGCGCATTCACCGTCGATCCGGCGAACACGTCGACCGCGGAAATCCAGCCCACGCACAAGATCCGCTTCGCGGCGATCGGCATGGATCACGCGCACATCTACGGCATGACGCGCGCCGTGCAGCGCGGTGGCGGCGAACTCGTCTCGTTCTATTCGCATGATCCGGCGCAGGTCGCGCAGTACCGCAAGGAATTCGGCGACGTGAAACTCGCCACGAACGAAGACGAGATCCTGAACGACAAGTCCATCCAGCTCGTGCTCGGCGCGCCGATTCCGGACCTGCGCGCGCCGCTCGGCCTCCGCGTCATGAAGGCCGGCAAGGATTACCTCGCCGACAAACCGGGCATCACGACGCTCGAGCAGCTCGCGGACGTGCGCAAGGCCGTGAAGGAAACCGGTCGCAAGTTCGCGATCATGTATTCGGAGCGCCTCGAAGTACGCTCGGCCGTGTACGCGGGCGAACTCATCAAGCAGGGAGCGATCGGCAAGGTGATCCAGACGATCAACCTGGGTCCGCATCGCGTGAATGCTCCGAGCCGGCCGGCCTGGTTCTTCGACAAGGCGCGTTACGGCGGCATCCTGTGCGACATCGGCTCGCACCAGGCGGACCAGTTCCTCTACTACACGAACAGCACGAAGGCGCAGGTCGTGGCCGCGCAGACGGGCAACGTCGCCTACCAGCAGTACCCGAACTTCGAGGACTTCGGCGACATGATCGTCACCGGCAACGGCGGCACCGGATACATACGCGTCGACTGGTTCACGCCCGACGGTCTCGACACCTGGGGTGACGGACGCCTGTTCGTCCTCGGCACCGACGGATACATCGAGTTGCGCAAGTACACGAACGTCGCCTCGGGACTCAAGGGCGGCAACCATCTCTACATCGTCGACAAGAAGAAGGCGAGCTACATCGATTGCAGCAAGGTCGTGCTGCCCTTCGGCCCGCAGTTCGTGGCCGACGTGGCCGAGCGCACGGAAGTCGCGCAGAACCAGGAACAGGCGCTGCTCGCGGCCGAGCTCGTGCTGCAGGCACAGAAGATCGCGACGCGCCCGGTAGTTTGAGGAGAACAACCATGAAGATCCCGCGCGCGCCGTTCGCAGCGACGCTACTGCTGAGCTGCGCGGCCGCATTCGCCGATGAAGCGGGTGGCCCGCATTACGTGCCCTACGAGGTTTCCGGCATCTACGCGCTGGGCGAGACGGCCGGTTGGAACGTCACGTTGCCGTGGAACTCGCAGCCGGTCACCTACGTGATCCGCAAGAACAATCTCGCGGAACTCGGCCGCGGCACGCTCTGGCCGGGCCAGCCCGCGAAGATCGAGGCCAAACTCGACGAGCCGGGCATGGTGTACGTCGAGCTCACGGAAGATCTACCCGGCGCGAAGCCGCGCGCGCTCGGCGCGGCGGTCGCGCCCGAGAAGATCGGTCCCGCGATTCCGGCGCCGAAGGACTTCGACGCGTTCTGGACCTCGAAGATCAAACTACTGCGCAAGGCGCCCGCGAAGCCCGAGCTCACACCCAAGCCGAGCGAGAAGGACGGCGTCGACTTCGCCATCCTCAAGATGAATCACCTGGACGGCAGACACGTCTGGGGACAGGTTGCAAAGCCCAGCGATCCAACCAACAAGAAGAAATTTCCCGGCCTCGTGATCCTGCAATGGGCGAGCAAGCCCTATCCCCTGCAGAAATCGTGGGTCACGGACCGCGCGGCGGAAGGCTGGCTCGCGGTGAACATCGAGCCGCACGACGTGATGCCCGATCAGCCCCAGGAGTATTACGACGCCTTGCCGCAGGAGCTCAAGGAATACAACAAGATCGAGACGCGCAATCGCGACAGGAACTATTTCCTGCAGATGTACCTGGCCGACATCCGCGCCGTCGACTATCTCGCGAGTCGCCCGGACTGGGACGGCCGCACGCTCGTCGTGACCGGCACCAGCATGGGCGGCCAGCAGAGCCTGTGCGCGGCGGCCTTCCATCCCAGGATCACGCACGTGGTCGTCAATGTGCCGGCCGGCGCCGATGCAAACGGCACGGCTCACGGCCGCAAGACGGGGTATCCCCACTGGGATCCCGCGGATCCGAAGGTCCTGGAGACCGCGCAGTACTTCGACACCGTCAACTGTGCGTCGCGGATCAAGGCGACCTCGCTCGTGTCGATGGGCTTCATCGACACGCTGACTCCGCCGGTGGGCATCTGGGCCGCATTCAACGAGATCAAGGGACCAAAGGAAGCGGCCCCGATGATCGAATCGCCTCACAACCACCTGGCGACGCCCGAGCAGTCGCGCCCATGGACCGAGCGTTCCGCCGCGTGGCTCAACGCGCTCGTCGCGGGCCGGCCGCCCATCGAGCGGCCCGATGTCGCGACTCCCCGCACCGATCGCAATTCGCTGATCGCGCACGAGGAACTGCTGGCGAAGCGCAAGCAAGGCCAGATCGACGTGTACTTCGTCGGCGATTCGATCACGCGTCGCTGGGGCACGAGCGATGCGGCCTGGAAGGATCTGCTCGACAACTGGCGCGCGAACTTCCACGGCTGGAACGCCGCCGACTTCGGCTGGGGCGCCGACCAGACCCAGCACATCCTCTGGCGCCTGCAGAACGGCGAACTCGACGACGTACACCCTAAGGTGGTCGTCGTGATGGCGGGTACGAACAACGTCGGACACGCACAGCCGTTGGGAGACACGCAGGCGCGCGCGGATGAAGTTGTCAGTGGCGTTACCGCGATCGTCGGAGAAATCCGGCGCCGCGCGCCGAAGGCGACGATCGTGCTCACGGGCATCACCCCGCGCAACGACAACATCGGCGTCATGCCCATCATCAATGCGGCGAACAAGGGCATCGCCCGGCTCGCGGACGGCAAGGCCGTTCGTTACATAAACATCAACGAGCAGCTCGCCGATTCGGAAAACAAGCTGAGGATCGGCATGACTTATGACGGACTGCACCTCACGCCGAAGGCGTACCAGGTCTGGGCCGACGCGCTGAAGCCGATCCTGACCGAAATCCTGGGTCCGCCCGCCGCCGAGGATCGCGCGCCGCCGCCCAGCAGTGACCCGAGCGCGAGACGCTGACCATCGAACCAAAGTCCGTGACCGTCGGCGGATGAAAGGAGCAAGATAGCGGCCGAGGGGAATTCGTCCGGAGGTCTCGGGTGGAAGCACCCGTGTTCGCCAGTTCGCGTCCAGGCGCGGCGCTTGGCTTTCGCCAGGCGTGGGGGCGCTATTGGATCGCGTTCCGCGGCAATCGCCAGATCACGACGACGCTCGCGATCTCGACGGCTATCCACCTGGCGATCCTGTTCATGTTCGCCGCCGCGCTGTTCGAATCGGGCGAAGACGACGCGGACGTGCCCGAACTATCGGTGCAGCTCGAAACCCGCGATGGGCCCAGTAGTCAGGACTTCAGCGACGCGGCCCTGCCCATCCCGTTGCCCGAGCCCACCGAGGAAGTCATCGACGATCCCGGCACTTCCGAACAGGTCGTGGCGGCGGAACCGCTCGAGCTCGAGACGCCCGTCTCGGAATTGACGGAGCAGTTTCCCGAACGGGTTGCCGCCGTGGAGCCCGTCGAAGCCGGCGCGCAGACCGCCGAGGTGCTGACGACCGCATCCGGGTCCGCCGAACCGACGCACATCATCGCCGAGGCGCCGAAATACGCCGCGGACGTGCACCCGGAAGAACAGACCATGCTGCGCAAGAACATCGAGAAGCTCGCGCAGAAACTCGTCGCGAACAACACCACCGAGACGGAATTGAGCTGGCAGGTAGATGGGCGCCAGTACACCGCCCGCGTGCAACGCAAGCCCGCGCCGGACAGCACTGGGCTGGAGCAGGTCATCGCCGAAATCATGACCGAGAACGACGGCAAGCGCATGCGCACCCAGCTCTCACTCAAGCGCCTCGCGTTCTCCCACTTCACGCAGCTCGTGAACCACTGGGACAAGAACATCCGGCTGCACGACGACGTGATCGACGGACGTTTTCACAGCAACTCGGAGATCGGGCTCGCGTTCAGCCGGGGCATCGAGCCGCGCTTCTTCGGCAAGGTCACCACTTCCGCGGCGCGGCTCACCGATTCGCCGATCGGCACGCGCAAACGCGTGCGCGAGGTGTTCCAGGGCGGCACCGAAACCCGCACCGAGCGCGTGACCCTGCCGCGCGACATGCCGGACGTCGTCAATGGAGGCGATGAAACCGACCGGCACGTCTTCCCGGGCGACACCCGCATCATTTTCAATCCCGACGGCAGCTTCGCGTGGCGCGCCGCGAACGGCGCCGGCGAGCTGCAGCGCGCGGAAGCTTCCGACCGCCCTCGCTACCTGATCGGCGACAAGGGCGCGAGGCTCTACGTGAGCGGAACCGTATCCGGCATCTTCACGGTCTACACGCCGTCTGACATCGAGATCGAGAACGACCTGGTCTATGCCAAGGATCCGCGCGACGTTTTGATCTCGCGCGACTTCCTCGCGCTCATCGCCGGCCGCGACATCAAGATCTCGAGTGGCAGGGTGACGGGCGGCGGCGACCTGCACATCCATGCCGCGTTGTTCGCGCGCCAGCGATTCTGGATCGAAGCGGTCGCGAACGACCGTTCCGGAAAGCTTTTCATCCTCGGCAGCCTGACGGCCGGCACGATTCTCGAAACCGAGCCGCGCTATGCGACGCAGCTCGACTACGACAAGCGCTTCGAATATCTGCGTCCCGCCAGTTTTCCGATGACCCGGCGCTTCGAGATCGATTCGTGGGACGAAGACTGGGAAGAAGTCCAGGGAGCCCGCGACGAGTCCCTCGCTCACTCGGACTCCGTCCCCGGCTCCGTCTCCGGCTCCGGCTCCGGGACTGACTGATCAGTTCCTGGTCAGCGCGGCGATGAAGCCGAGCAGTTCGTCCGGATTCACCGGCTTCGTGAAGTGCTGGTCGAATCCCGCCGCGGTCGCGCGCTGCTTGTCGGCGGCCTGGCCCCAGCCCGTGAGCGCGACCAGTGTCGGACGGGTCTCGAGTTCCATCGCGCGTATGAGCCTGGCGGCTTCGTAGCCGTCCATGTGCGGCATGCCGATGTCGAGCAGCACGAGCTCCGGCAGGAAATCCTGCATGAGATCGATCGCCGCCGAGCCGTCGTAGGCGACGCGGACATCCTGGTTGGCGCTTTCGAGCAGCACCTTGAGACTGTCGGCCGCGTCGCGGTTGTCGTCCACGACGAGCACTCGCACCGGACGAGCCACGCTCGCGGGAGCGGCAACCTTGCGAGGCAGCTCGACCTGTTGCGTCTCGAGCGGCAGGAACACGCAGAACGTGCTGCCCATGCCCTCACCCTCGCTGCGCGCGACCACGCGCCCGCCGTGCAGTTCGACGATGCGGCGCACCAGCGCCAGGCCCACACCGAGCCCACCCTGCTCTCCGCGCGGCTCGGGCGAGACCTGCATGAACAGCTCGAAGACGCGTTCGAGCGCGTCGGTCGGAATGCCGCGTCCGTTGTCCTGCACGCGCACGATGATCTCGCCGTCGCCGAGCTCCGCGTCGAGGCGGATCCGTCCGCCGGCCGGCGTGTATTTCGCGGCGTTGTTCAGCAGGTTCACGAACACCTGCATGAGCCGCATCGCATCGCCCTTCACCGGCAGCGGCGCCTGCGAAACGTCCATCTGGAAGTCATGGCGGTGTCGGTCCATCAGCGGCCGGCTGCTTTCGATCGCGCGCGCGAGCACGTCGTGCAGGTCGATCGGCACGCGCTCCACGCTGAATCGGCCGCGTGCGACGCGGTTCACGTCGAGTAGTTCGTCGACGATGCGCGTGAGCTGCACGCTCTGCCGGTCGATGGTCTGGCGCATCGACTCGAGCACCGGATCGCCGAGCCCCTTGCGCCCCATCAGCGCGACGGCGTTGCGGATGGGCGCGAGTGGATTGCGCAGCTCGTGCGCCAGCATCGCGATGAATTCGTTCGTCCGGTGCGCCGCCTCGGCCAGCGATTCGGCGTGACGGCGCTCGGTCAGGTCCTGGGTCACCATGTAGTAGGAACGCATGGCATCGTCCGTTTCGCGCAGCGCCGCGATGACGTTGTTGGACCAGTAGCGGGTGCCGTCGCGCCGCACGCGCCAGCCTTCCGAAACCGTGCGCCCGCGCTTGCCCGCCTCGATCAGGTCCTGCCACGGCTTGTTGGCCTGGATTTCCTCGTGGGGATACAGGCGCGAGAAGTGCCGGCCGACGATTTCTCCAGGCGCGAATCCGTTGAGGTGAGCGGCACCGTCGTTCCATGACGTGATGAAGCCTTCCCGGTCGATCATGATGATCGCGTAGTCGATCACGCCTTCCACCAGCAGGCGGAACCGTTCCTCGCTCGCGCGCAGGATGTTCTCGTGCCGCCGGCGTTCCGTCAGGTCGCGCGTGATCTTCGAGAAACCGACGAGACGGCCGCTCTCGTCGCGCAGCGCGGTGATCACGACGTTCGCCCAGAACAGCGAGCCGTCCTTGCGCACTCGCCAACCTTCGTCTTCGAATCGGCCCTCGGTCGTCGCGGTCGAGAGTTCGTGCTCGGGAAAGCGGCGTTCGAGCGCATCTCGCGGATAGAACTTCGAGAAATGCGATCCGATGATCTCCTCGGCCGTGTATCCCTTGATCCGCTGGGCGCCCTCGTTCCAGGTCGCCACGGTGCCGTCCGGGTTCAGCATGAAGATCGCGTAATCCTTCACGCCCTGAACGAGCGTGCGGAAGCGCGCTTCGTTGAGACGCAGCTGTTCTTCGTTCTTGCGCCGCTCGGTCAGGTCGCGCGTCACCTTGGCGTAGCCGATCAGTTCGCCGGTTGCTTCGCGCAGCGGCGTGATGATCACGTTTGCCCAGAATCTCCGGCCGTCCTTGCGGAGACGCCAGCCCTCGTCCTCGAAACGCCCGCTTTCGCGCGCGATGACGAGCTCGCGCTCCGGGAGTCCGTTGTCGATGGATTCCTGTGGATAGAAGCGCGTGAAGTGTTTGCCGATGATCTCGGCGGAGGTGTAACCCTTGATCGAGGCCGCGCCGGAATTCCAGCTCACGACGTAACCATCCGGATCGAGCATGACCAGCGCGTAGTCACGCACCGATTCCACGAAAATCCGGAACTGGGCATCCTGGGCTTGAGGCGGCTTGGCTGCGCCGGGCCGTTCGGGCGATTTCACGGGAGGAAGCGTAGTCGAGGCAAACTGTCGCCGTTGTAGGAAATGGCCGACTTGT
This sequence comes from Pseudomonadota bacterium, assembly GCA_023433515.1. Lineage (GTDB taxonomy): Bacteria > Pseudomonadota > Gammaproteobacteria > Steroidobacterales > Steroidobacteraceae > CADEED01. The sequence continues at coordinate 40,740 of JAEZCN010000069.1, read as the reverse complement.
GCTGTCGCGAAGTGCCGTTACCGGCCTTCAGTCCCATTGCCCTCGTCGGTCGGCGGCAGCCGCCGCTCGTCGAAGTACAGACGCATGTCCTTGAAGAGATCGCCGTGGATCTTCTCCTTGCCGAGCGCGCAGCCGATATAGCCGCCGTTCACGATCACGCAGCCTTCGCTGATGTGATAGATCGCGTTGCCGTCCTGGTCGTATTCGAGCCCGTCCACCCCGGGCTTCCAGCGGAAGCGCTTGAGCCGGGAGCGCTCGCGCTTGGTGAGCGACGCCCAGGTGCCGTCCGGACCGGCGAACATCTTTGCGATGCGCTCGGACTCCGCTTCCTGCGCCAGTATCCGGGCCGCGGACTTCCGGGCCTCGCGCGGCCAGTCGATCCGGCCGGGCGGCGGTGCAGTGATGGCGCCGGACGCCTCGACCGCGGGAGCCGGCCGTTCTGTTACAGGATCGACCGGAGTCGGGACCCTCGGCTCGCTGGGCAGCGACTGGACCGTTGCCGCCTCGGGAGCCGGCTGGGGTGCCAGGAGAATCGTGATCGGCTTCGTATCCAGGGTCTGGACCGGCCGGTCCCGAAGAGCGGGCAGCAACGCGAGCCAATACAAAACCATTGCGTGCGCCAGCAGCACCGCGACTGCCGGGAAAACGCGCCGCCGATTCATGGAGGAAGTCTGACAGACATTTCCGAAATTCGTTCTCTCCGGTCGCCAATGTCAGCACGAGGCGACAACGGGGCGAACCCCTAACTACTTCGTCGGTTCTGTAGGAGGCTCCGCGGGCGATATGCCGCCGACGCCTATGGAAGGCGTCCCGCGCGCGACGTAGATTGATTTCTCGAATCGTCGGAGCCCGCAATGCGCAGGATCGCACATCGAGAACACATCGTCGCCAACCTCACGGCCATCCTGTTCGGCCTGTGTTCGTTGATCGCCGGCGGCGTGATTCTCCTCGGCTCGTAACTCGCGGCGTCGGAATCCACCGACCCGCGCCAGCGCGCTTTTCGTCGTCGGCGAACGACCGACACGCATGTTCGCATGGCTGCGCGCTGGCGCACATTGTCGTGCGTGAGCGTCCCCACCCCACTCGCGGATACCACTCTTCGCAAGGCCATCATCCTGTTGTCGATCCTGGCCGTGGGCGCGGTGTTGTACCTGGCGCGCGATGTTTTCATCCCGGTCGCGGTCGCGATTTTCCTCGCACTCCTTCTCACCCCCGCGGTGGATCGGCTGCAGCGCTGGCGCATGCCGCGCGGCATGGCAGTCGCGGCCGTGATGTTCGTGGTCTTCGCGGCAGCCGGAATCGCGGTCAACGCGGTGTGGGCGCCGGCGACCGAATGGCTGGCGCGGGCGCCCGAAACCATGCGCAAGATCGATCCGCGCCTCAAACCGGTGCGTGAGATGTTCGCGCGCGTCGATGACGTCGCCGAACGTGCCGGAAAGCTCACCCGGAATTCCGCGCAGGCGCGGGCCAAGCCCGCGATCGTCACACCCATGAACACCGAGAGCACGGCGATCTCGTTCACGCGCTCGTTCCTGGAGGCGCTGACCATCATTCCGCTCACGTTGTTCTTCCTGCTGGGCGGTCAGCCACTGCTCGCCCGCATGGGCGCATCACTGGCGGGCAGCGCGCCAAGTGCACGCGCGCTCAGGCTCACCGAGGCGATCCGCTGCGAGGTCGGCCGCTACTTCGGCACGGTCGCATTGATCAATCTCGGTCTGGGTGCCGCCACCGCGCTCGCGATGGCGGCGCTCGGCATGCCGAACGCAATCCTCTGGGGCGTACTCGCGGCAGTGCTCAATTTCATTCCCTACGTCGGTCCGATCGCCGCGTGTTTCATCTTCGCGTGCGCGGCGCTCGTGACCTTCGACGATCTCGGGCATGCGCTGGCGGTGCCGGGTGTATTCATCGCGCTTCATCTCATCGAGGGCCAACTGGTGCAACCGCTCACGGTCGGCCGGCGGCTCGAAGTGAACGCGCTCGTGATCCTGCTGGGCGTGTGGTTCGGCTACGGGTTCTGGGGAATTCCCGGCATGCTGCTCGCGACGCCGGTGCTGGTCGCGCTCAAGGTCGCCGCGCAGCTGCAGCCCGAGTGGCGTGTGCTGCGCGACTTTCTCGCGCCCATGGGGCAGTGGAACCCGCTGCCGTTCCGGCGCGCACGCGCGGCGAAGGAAACCGGCTCCGACGCCAAACAAACCCCCAAACAAGTCTGATCTGTTGCGACGCTTGCGGGAGCGCCCATCGAGAATGGATCATCGCGGCGTATGAAAGCCATCCAGCGGGCGACACCAGGCCCCGCGCCGGATCCATCGTGACCGCCCTCGCCATCATCGTCGGGACGTTGGCGTGCGCGGCGTTCGTGCTCTGGATCGGTGCCAATGTCGCGACCGCCGAGAAGCGCCTCCTGTATCGACCCCGCCGGCTGTACACCAGCGGCGACGCGGACTTCCGGCGCGCGCTCGGCATCCTGCTGGGGCCGCCGCTCGTGCCCGGCAACCGCGTCATATCGCTCCTGAATGGCGTGGAAATCTATCCGGCGATGATCGAGGCCATCCGCTCGGCGCAGGCGAACATCACGTTCGAGACCTTCGTCTTCCGCGATGGGCCCGGCGCCACGTTCGTCGAGGAGCTCTCGGCCGCCGCGCGCCGTGGAATAAAGGTACACATGCTGCTCGACTGGCTGGGCTCGCGAACGATGGACTCCGCCATGCTCGATGCGGCGCGGGCCGCCGGTTGCGAAGTACATCTCTACCATCCGCCGTCGTGGTTTCACCTCGGCCGGCTCAACAATCGCACGCACCGCAAGCTGCTGGTCGTCGATGGCAAGGTCGGGTTCACCGGCGGCGTCGGCATGGGCACGGAGTGGGACACCGGAATTTCAGGCCTTCCTCCCTGGCGGGAAACGCATTTCAGGGCCGAAGGTCCGGTGGTCGCGCAGATGCAAGCCGTGTTCGTCGACAACTGGATCAAGGCCACCGGACGGGTGCTGCATGGCGCGGAGTATTTTCCGACGCTCTCGCCCGTCGGCGACATGGATGCGCAGATGTTCGGCAGCTCGCCCGTCGGCGGCTCCGAGAGCCTGCACCTGATGGTGCTGCTCGCGCTCACCGCCGCGCGGAAGTCCATCGACATCGCGAACGCGTACTTCGTGCCGGACAAGCTCACGGTCGAGGCTCTGTGTTCCGCGGCACGGCGCGGGGTGCGCGTGCGCATCGTCGTACCGGGCCGGTACACCGACGCGCGAATCGGACGCTGGGCGGCCCATGGCCTTTACGGCGAGCTGCTCGAGTCCGGCATCCTGATCTATGAGTACCAGCCCACGATGATGCACAGCAAGGTGCTGGTCATCGACGAGATGTGGACCTCCGTCGGCTCAGCGAACTTCGACGACCGCTCGTTCCGCCTCAACGATGAAGCCAATCTCAACGTGTTCAGCGAAGAGCTCGCACGCGAGCAGATCCGGCTCATCGACGCCGACATCCACCAGTCGCGGCGCATGGCGCTCAAGAAGTGGCGCACCCGCAAGTTCGGCCGCCGCGTGAACGAGAAGCTCGCGCTACTCCTGCGCTCGCAGCTGTAATGGGGACATTCCCTGTTTCCTAGCAAAAGGGGACAGACCTGACCTGCGCGCTCGCGTGCCCATGCCCACCTCTTCCTCCCGGGCACGGTAATTGGCGGAAATTCGATGCCGTCTACGAGCGAGGTCCGGTGAACTTCGCGTCGGTGCGCAGGTCGATGAGCACCGGCGATTACGCTGTCCGTGCACGGCATGGACCGCGCCCGTGCGATGCGATTGAGCCGTGCGAGCCCGGCAAGCGATGACCCATCGAGTCCCGAATCGAGGCCTGTCCCCTTTTGCTAGGAAACGAGGAATGTCCCCATTAGCCGATCTGGAAGGATTCGGCGGCGTACGAGCTGTGGAACTTCTCGATGGTGCGGCCGACGCACCGCATGACTTCGCGTTCGAGGTGGCGGAACTCCTCGGATCCGCGCCTGAATGCATAGAAACCGCCGATCGAGGAAACCGGTGCGCCCTTCGCACCCTTCACGCGCGACTCGCCGCTGCCGGCTAGCAGCACCGCGCACAACTGCACGTCGGGCGCGAGCATGAGCTCCCAGGTCACGGCCTGGTTCGAGGACAACACGAGCACGAGCGGCCGGAATCTCGCGCGCACTTCGACGCACACGGATTCCGGTATGGCATGCGCGGGCGTGACACTCTTCGCCACGGCCTCGTAGACGCTCACGGCATCCTCGCGCGGAATCCGCGCGACCGGGGTCAGCGTCTGCGTCCCGGTGATGATGGTCAGGCGATTGTCGGCCGGCCGCTGGACGGGCGCCGCGGCGCGCGCGGCCTGCACGGCGGCGGATTCCGGCGCCTTCGGTTGTTTGCGCTGCAGCCAGGCGGCGAATTCCAGCGGGCCGTAGTTCATGGTTCCATCCACGTGTCGCGGATCGGCATTCTATCCCAAACCCCTGCATCTGCTAACTACCCTTAAGGGGGCCGGTACGACCATTGTCTTACTACCAGCGTCTTACTACTGGCGTCTTACTACCGCTGCCCTAACAACCCGATGAGCGCCTCGGGTTCGACGGGTTTCGTCAGGTGATGATCGAATCCGGCCGCGCGCGATTGCGCACGGTCGGAATCCTGCGCCCACCCGGTGATCGCGATGAGCAGCACGTCGCCGCCCTCGGGCCTGGAGCGTATCTGTCGTGCCACGTCGTAACCGCTCGCGCCCGGCATTCCGATGTCGAGCAGCGCCACGTCGGGTCGCCTGCTCTCGAACGCACGCAGCGCGGATGGGCCGTCGTGAGCCAGGTCCACCTCGTGCCCTTCCAGCCTCAGGATGATCGCGAGGCTCTCGGCGGCGTCGCGGTTGTCGTCCGCGAGCAGGATCCGCTTGTTGGCGGACGAGACACTGTTGACGTGCGCGCCGGCGTTGCCGATCGCCGCGACGGACCTCACGACGCCCGGCAGTCGCACCGTGAATCGGCTGCCCTTCCCGATGCCGGCGCTCGCCACCTCGATGCGCCCGCCGTGCAACTCGACCACGCCTTTGGCGAGCGCGAGTCCGATCCCGAGCCCGCCGGCCGCGTGTTCCTGCGCCGAGCGCAATTGCGCGAACATGCCGAACACCTTCGACAGGTCTTCCGCGGAGATGCCGATGCCGGTGTCCTCGACCCACAGGACGAGATCCTGGCCGGTCACCGTGCAGCCGACGTGGATGGCACCGTTCGGGTTCGTGTACTTCGCGGCGTTGGTCAGCAGGTTGGACAACACCTGCGCGAGGCGCAGCGGATCGGCGTGCACGTGCAGCTCGGCGGGAACGTCGATCGCCAGGCGATGCCGGCGTTCGTCGATGAGCGGACGCGCGGTTTCCACCGCAGCGCCCACGATGGACTGCAGATCGGTGTCCTGCTTGCGCAGCTGCAATGTTCCGTGCGTGATGCGCGAGACGTCGAGCAGGTCATCCAGCAGCAGCGACATGTGCTGGACCTGCCGTTCGATCACGTTGTTGGACCAGCGCTTCTGCGCCTCGGTGGCCTGTTCGTTGCGCGCGATGGCCGCCGCCTGGCGAATGGGTGCGAGCGGATTGCGCAACTCGTGCGCGAGCGTCGCGAGGAATTCGTCCTTGCGCCGGTCAGCCTCGAGCAGTTCGCGCTCCTGTTGCTTGCGCCTTGTGATGTCGGCGAACCAGATGGCGAGATCGCCGTCGACCGGCGAAGCGACGATGTGATACCAGTTGGAGTTGCCGTCCGCCTCGGTCTGCCGCTCCGCTTCGCGCGTCTGGTTCTTCTCGAGCGCGTCCACGTAGAGTTCGAATCGCCCGGGCTCGTCCCAGGCGCGGGGCAACGTGTCGGTGACCTTGCGGCCGAGGATGTCCGAGATGTGACAACGCATGATCCGCGCCGCGGAAGTGTTGAGATACGCCCAGGTGAATTCCACGACCTTTCCCGATTCATCGCGCACCGGCGACAGCATCACGAAGGGAACGCCCGACGTCTCCAGCACGGATTGCAGCCGCCGGTCGCGCCGGTTCGCGAGATCCTCGGCACGCGCGCGCTCGATGAACACCGCCGCCTTGCGCGCGCAGATGTCCGACAGCCGCGTCTCGCGCTCGGAAAGCCGGTGCGAGTCCGTGAAGTAAACGGTCAGCGCGCCCAGCACCTCTCCTTCGCGGCTGATCAGCGGAGTCGAATGCAGCGCGCGAATGCCGAGCTTGAGAGCGGCGTTGCGCCACGGCGCGGCGGCGCTGTCCCGATCGACATCCGCCACGAAGAGCCGCTGCTTGCCGGCACGCGGCAGATCGCGCTCGACGGCCGCGAGCGTGGTCGGATCGATCCCGGTGCTTGTCGAAGCGCTCGGGAATGGATTCGCTTCGGGTGTCGTGATGACACCGTGATCCGCGCCGTGCATCCGCACCAGCGTCGCCAGGATCAGTTTGAGTTGATCGGAAATCCCCGGAATACTCGCAAGCGTCGCGGAAAGTTCATGCAGCTCGTGCAGGTCCGACAACTCGCGACGAGAGATCGACCGGTAGTAGTCGCCCACGCCGATCAGCAGGACCGACACGATCACCGAGGCGATGATGGCCACCTGCTCGGGCGAGTTCGCGGTCAAGACCAGATCGATGTCTTTCTGCAGAGCCGAATTGATTACGCCTGCGAGCGCAACCAGCGCGCCCGGCCATCGACCCGCGATGGAGGTGACCAGGATGATCGCCGGCGGAAAGAAGACGAACGAAGCCCGGCCCTGGGTGATCGGATAGACGACCCAGTGCAATGCCGCCGCCGCGATGGAGACGACCACCGCGAACGCATAACGGCGCGCGACGGATTTCTCGATCCACGGCCAAAGCCGTGCTAAGCGCGACTCCCTGGAAATGCGCGAGTTCAGATCCCTCTCCGAGCCTGCATCTTGTTGGCCGGAAGATTACCCGCGGTGGGCCGATCAGGCCATCGGCGGAGGCTGACCCGCATGCTGGGGCAATGCTTCGTCGATCCAGGCCCACTCGGGCGCTTCGGAAGTCCAGATCGTGGCGCTCGGCGCAAGCAGTTCGGTATCGTCGAGGGCCCCGTTGCGCACGATGACCAGATGCGGCCGGGATTCCGCGGCGCTGAAGAGCTGAGTGCCACAGGTTGGACAGAAGCGCCGATGCATGACATTGCCGCTCGCGGCAATGCTCCGATAGTCGCGCGGCTCGCCCTCGATCGAGATCGCGTCGCTTGGAAACACCACGTTGACCGTGGCGTTACCCGAGGCCAGGTACTGGCACAGCCGGCACCAGCACAACCGCGTCGTGATGGGCTCCGCCGTGATCCGGAACCGCACCGCCCCGCACAAACAACCACCCGTGATTTCCATGCCGCCCATTGTGCCCGCATATACTGCGCGCATGAAATTCTATTCGTGGAACGTCAACGGCATCCGCGCCGTGGTCAAGAAAGGCACCTTCCAGAAGTTCGTGAAGGACCACAAACCCGACATCCTCTGCCTGCAGGAGACGAAGGCCGAGAAGGGCCAGGCGGAAATCGACCTTCCCGACTACCATGAATACTGGAACTCGGCGGAAAAGAAAGGCTACTCGGGCACCGCGATCTTCACGCGCACGGAACCGGTCAATGTCATCAACGGATTCCCCGACGCCTTCGCGAAGAAGTTCACGTTCGCCGACGAACTCAAGCGCGACTCGTGGAACGAGGGCCGCGTGATCACGGCCGAGTTCGACAAGTTCCATGCCGTCACCGTCTACACGCCGAACGCGAAGGACGACCTTTCGCGCCTGAGCCTCCGCCACAAGCACTGGGATCCCGCGTTCCTCGCCTACTGCAAACAGCTCGAGAAGAAGAAACCCGTGGTCTTCTGTGGCGACCTCAACGTCGCGCACACCGAAGACGACCTCGCGAACCCGAAACCCAATCGCGGCAAGAAAGGATTCACCAACGAGGAACGCGAAGGCTTCCAGAACTTCATCGACGCCGGCTTCGTCGACACGTTCCGCGTCTTCACGAAGGGCAACGGCCACTATTCGTGGTGGAGCCACTTCGCGAACGCCCGCGCGCGCAACGTGGGATGGAGAATCGATTACATCCTCGTCTCGAAAGCGCTCGAGAAGAAAGTGAAGAACGCCAAGATCCACGCGGATGTCATGGGCTCCGACCACTGCCCCGTGAGCATCACCCTGGATCTGTAATGTCACATTTGTCAGAACGGCGCGCCGATGACGAAGCGCCAGCCGGAGATCTCGCCTGCGTACCGGTATCCGAAGCCGAGCCGCGGTGCATCGAATCTCCAGATCTTGAAGCGCGGGCGCGTCGCGAACGTGAAGCCCGCTTCGAACTGCAACGGCTCGCCGTCGCCGTTGGCCACGGGAACCGTCGGCGGATCGATGATGACGTCCACGACGCCGTAGAGGCCCAGCTCGACCTCGTGGCCGCGAGTGCTCCAGCCGATGCCGCGCGTGAAATCCATTCCCTGTCGTATGCGCGCGAAGCTGTCGCGGGGCGTGCCATCGCGATAGTCCACGCTCGCGTAACTGATCTCGGCACGGAACAGCGTCTGCCAAGCGCCGATGAACGCGTGCCGATCCGCGCGGACGCCCCATCCGTACAGCCATCCTTCGACGCTTTTCGACGCCAGGCTGAAACCCGCGTTCACGTACGGAATGACGTGCCAGCCGTCCTGCAGCGGAAAGTCGAGCTCGATGCCCGGCTTCACGCTGAAGCTGTCGACCTGTTCGGGCGGCCCCTCCTCGATCACGTCGATGGGCTTGAAATCGAAGAACCCGAACGTGCCCGGCAGCGTGAAGCGCACGCGCAGCTCGTCTTCCCCGGCGTTGCCGAGATACTTGTTCCAGGTGAGGCGGTAGACCTGCAGCGTGCGGCCGCCGAGATCGTAGATACCCGAACCCAGCTCGGAGGCGAACACGTGGTTGATGGACTCCGCGACGGCTTCGTCTTCGCTGCGCGGCGCGACGGCTTGCGCATGCACGACGCACGACACGAAACACAACGCCGCCGCGACTCTCACCGGCCTCATTGGATACGGAGCAGGCTCATCCGCGGACGAGCATAGCGAATCCGCGCGGCGGGAATCTAACTAAGCTGCGTGCGCGCCGGTTCGCGGGCGAGTGCCGCGCGGATGTCTTCCGCGCCGGCCGTGCCGTTCGCCAGGGCCTTCTCGAGATTGTCGGCGTACTTCTCGATTCGTTTCGCGGGCAGCAGGGGCTCGTTCGGATCCACGGTGGCCTCGACCAGCGCCGCGCCGGGCGTGCTCAGGGCGGCGTCGAGCGCCGGACCAACGTCCGTCGAACTCCCGGCGCGGAATCCGGTGATCCCGAACCCCGCGGCAACTTTCACGAAGTCGATGGGTTGCAGGTCGCATTCGTACTCGGGGTTGCCGAGGAACATGAGCTGCTCCCACTTGATCTGCCCGAGCGTGTTGTTTTTCATCACGACGATCTTGATCGGCAGGTCGTAGCGCCTGATCGTCGCGAGTTCGCCGAGCAGCATCGTGAGGCCGCCGTCGCCGACGAAGGCGACGACCTGGCGCCCCGGGTAGGCGAGCGCCGCCGCGACCGCGTACGGCACGGCGCAGCCCATCGTGGCGAGCATGCCGGAGCCGGCGAACATCTGGCCCGGGCGCGCCTCGACGTACCGCGCGAGCACGCCGGTGTTGTGCCCCGAGTCCCAGGCGACGAGCGCGTCGTCCGCGAGCCGCCGGCCGAGGTCCCGCGCAAGACGGTCGGGCGTCAGCCGCTTGCGCGGCGCGTCGGCGGATGATTCCAGCAGTTCCACCCACTCTCGCTTGCGCGCCTGCATGTCCGTGAGGAAGGACCGGTCCGCGTGCGCCTTGAGCCGCGCGATCAGCACCTTCAGCGTCGTGCGCGCATCGCCCACCAGTCCCGCCTCGACCGGATAGCGCAGCCCGATGCGCGACGGGTCGCGGTCGATCTGCACGCCGCGCGCCTGCCCGGGCTTCGGGTAGTACTCGACGTACGGAAACGTGGAGCCCACGATCAGCAACGTATCGCATTGCTCGAAGGCTTCCTGCGAGGGGCGCGTACCGAGCAGCCCGATGCCGCCGAGCGAGAGCGGATGCGCATCAGGCACCACGGCCTTGCCGAGCAGCGCCTTCACGATGGGCGCCCCCAGCAACTCGGCGATCTCGATCACTTCGTCGCGCGCGCCGAGCGCGCCCTGCCCGACCAGCAACGCTATGCGCTGCCCGCGATTCAGGATCTCGAGTGCGCGCGCCACGCTCTCCTCGTCCGGCACGCGGGCGCCGTCGGTTTTCGCGAACGACACGTGATGCTCGATATTGCGCGGCGAAGGCTCGACGTCCTCGAGTTTTTCCTCCTGAACGTCGACCGGCACGGACACGTGCGCCACCGCGCGCTGCGTGACCGCGATCCGGCACGCGAGCGACAGTGCATTGTCGACATGCGCCGCGCTCATGATCCGCGCCGAGTACGCGGCGACGTCGGTGAACAGCCGGTTCAGGTCCACGTCCTGCTGCGTGAACGTGTCGATGAGGTCGTGATACGGCAGGCCCGTGATCGCGATGACCGGGGCGCGATCGAACTTCGCGTCGTACAGGCCGTTCAGCAGGTGTACGCCGCCTGGACCCGTGGTCGCGAGACAGCAGCCGAGCCGGCCAGTCCACTTCGCATGCGCGCAGGCCATCAGCGCGGCGGACTCCTCGTGCCGCACCTGGATGAAGCGCACCCTGTCCTCGCGCTCGTGAATCGCCTGCATGATCCCGTTGATGCCGTCTCCGGGCATGCCGAAGATCGTGTCGACGCCCCAGGCGATGAGCCCGTCGATCAGGAGTCCAGCGCCGGTTCGAGCCTGGGTCATGCGCGCGCACTCATTTGAGCGGTGCGGCGGTCCGCTGGTATTCGCCGACGAACTCGCCGGCGGCCGCGATGCCGTGCGCTCCCGGGCGATGCGCGATCCAGCGTGCCGGACCGTCCGCCTCGCCGTTGCCGTCCGCGTCGCGCAGCAGCAGGATGTCGCCCTGGTCGCGGCGTGTTACGTACACATCGCCGTTGTCGGCGACCTCGAGGATGCGTGTCTTGAGCAGATCGCGCGCGAACACCCCGATCGTGAAGCCCGCGGAAACACGCAATGGCGCGAGGTGCTCCGCATCGGCCGGCACTTTCATGGGCTTCCAGACGTGGCCGCCGAGCTGAACATCGGTGCCGTCGCCCTGCTGCGCGAGCGACAACGCGCGAGCGCCAGCATCAGCGGCGCGAGGACACGCAGGCTCGTACACGCGGGTTTCACCGTGACGCTCCGCTCACTGTCCCGGCAATTGCTCGGCGAGTTGCTTGTGCTCCTTGAGCTTCGGCAGGGTTTTCTGCGCGAAGCCCGCCAGCGCCGCATCGCCCGAACGCGTCTGCTTTTCGAACAGCTCGATCGCATCCGCGTGCCCCATGTTCATGTGGTGCGAGTACATGCGGTCGAAATCGGCACCGTTCTTAGACTTCAGTTCGTCGACCATCGATTGATGTTCGGCATCGAGTTTCTTCGGCGCGTCGAGACCCTGTGCTTTCGCGATGCTCTCGAGCTCCTTGTTGGCCTTGCCGTGATCCTGGACCATGCGCTGCGCGAAACTGCGGACCTCGGGGTCCTGCGACTTGCTCAGAGCCAGCTTGCCGAGCTCGACTTCGGCCATGCCGGTCTGCGCGGCCTTGGTCACGAAGGTGGATGCGGACGGGGCTTTCGCGTTATCGGCGGCCACGATGGCCGACGAAGCTCCCGCGAGCGCGAGGAACAGCAGACTCTTCGAAACGACTTTTGACATGTGCGCACTCCTGGCGGATGTCTCTTGAGGAATGTGTGCAGCCTGCGCGTGGCGCCGCGCGAATACTGTCCGCACGGTCCGGCGTTCAGGGTCGGCGATGCGCAGCACGACACCTGCCCCACCTACGGTCGTGTGGGACGGCGCTGCTCGAGGTCCTCCTGCGCGGGACCCTTCAGGCGTCGGATTGCCGGGTGAGATGGCCTATGCGCCCCGCCGGTATGCGCCTCGACTACCTCAACCGGTCCGCCTTGCCCGCGGGGCCGTGTCGGCCTGGGTCCGTGTTCTCATTGCAGCGGCATCATGAACCGCAAACTACCGGCGCCGCCCTCGCGGATCTCCGATTCCTGCCGCGAGTACGAGAAGCCCAGGTTGAAACCGCCCGGCGTCTCGTACTGCATGCCCGCCTCGCCGACGAAATGCGTGCGGTCGAGATCCGAACCGAAGCGCGCCGGATCCGCGAACGCCGGTCCGCCCTCCAGTCCCGCACGTACCTTGGTACTCGTGCCGGAGAAGTAATGCAGTGCGCCGATGCGCACGAACGTGCGCAGTCTCGCGCCGCTGCCGAACTCGGCATCGTGGCGCAATGCGAATGCCGGCTCGAGCCACAGGTGGCCTTCCGAGCCGCCCGCGATGACCGCATTCTGCGCATCGGCCCCCGCCTCGCTCATGCCTCCGTAGTTCAGCAGGGACGATCCGAGGCTCATGCTCGGCTCGAAAGTGAGGCCGCCCGCAGTGGTGCTGTACGTGTAGTCGAACACGCTGCTCATGAAGAACACGTCGCGGTCGCCGTACGTCTCGTACAACTCGGTGACGCCGATCGTGCGCCTGACCGTCTGGGCGTGATTGCCGAGCGCAAGCGTGCCGCCCACCGAGTGCGCGCCGAAGTCCCGGCGCAGGCTCGAGCCGAACTGGATGAACTCGCTCTGCGCCGTCCACAGGCCATCGAAGCCCGCCGACCGGTGATCCTGGTAGTCGACGCCGAAGCCCACCGACCAGCCGTTGTCGCGCAGCGAATGGATGCCCTGCGAGATGCTGAAGCCATCGTCACGCGCGGCCGGGAATCCCTCCCGCATCTCGCGCGTGGAAGGCGTGTCGTCGTAGCGGATCCAGTAACAGCTCTCGTCGTCCGCGCCGATGCTGGTCGTGCCGCAGCTCTGCAGATTGCGCGCGAAGCGCTGCACGCCATTGAGCGCGAGCGCCTGTTGCTCGGCATAGAACTCTGAACCGAGCTGCGTGAGCATGAACGCGTATTCGTCGAGATCGTCCTCGAGAACGGCCGCGGTGACGACGTCGCCGAGGCCGTTCGGGACATTGAGCCGCTGCGCGCGATTCAGGTAATCGCCCATCTGCACGCGGTTGCCGAGCAATCCCGCGGCGGAAAAGTCGACGTTCGTCTCCACGCCCATCATGGTCGGGTTGTACTCGACCAGCCGATAACTCACGACGACCGAAGGCGCGGTGTTCAGCGTCACGCCCGCGTGGGTCACGCCGCCGTTCGCCGTGTACACCGCGTTGAAGGTCACTCCCGACTGGATGCGCGCGACATTGAACAGCGAGAGGTTGAGCGCGCCGCCCACCTCGGCACTGCCGGTCGCCATGACCCGGTCGTTGTCGCGCGCTGCGTAATCGATCTCGATGTTCGACACGCCTCCGGCCGACTGGCGGAAGCTGCCGTCGAGCGCCGTGCGCACGGCGAGGCCATCCGCGCCGGGCGCGATGATGCCGTCATTGACGAGCACGTTCGACGGGCCGCCAAGATTGAGCGAGGTGCCCGAATACAGCGTGCCGTCCGCGTTGTTGGCGAAGCCGTTCGCCCCGCCGCCGAGATCGATGTTGCCCATCACGACGCCGTGGTTGTCGACGAAATCCCCGCCCGCGCCGCCACGGAACGCGAAGCCCAACGGTCCGGACAAGGTCCGAATCACGCCATGGTTGTCGAAGCGGTTGACCGAACCGCCGTCGTAACGCACCGCGATGCCGTCTTCGCCGCCGATCAGCAGACTACCGGCCGAAAGACCCGCGGTGATGTCGCCGCCGAGACCGTTCGCGCCGACGCTCTGCGCGAACAGCGCGATACCGCCCTCGCCCAACGCGCCGATGTCGCCGTCGAGCGTGAGAACGATCGTACCTGCGGCGCCCGCGCCGCCGGCGCTGCCCGCGAAGCCGCCGTCGACGAAGCCGCCGCCGCCAGCCACGCTCTGCGCGATGAGGCCGTATGCCTGGTCGCCGAGTGCGGCGATCGTGCCGTTCTGCGTGAACGAAATCGCGCCGCCATCGCCCGTGTTGTCGGCCGACAGCGAAACCAGCGGATCCGTCGCGTCGGTGAACACGGCGCTGCCGCCACCGCCGATGGTCTGCAGGAACACGCCATGCGAACGGACGCCGTCGGTGAGCACGTTGCCGGTGTTCGCGACTTCGAGACGGCCACCGTCGCCGTTCGCGCCGTTCGAGCCGCCCAGCGCGATCGACAGGCCTTCGACACCGGTGACGTTGGCGACGCCGCCACCCGCGCCGACGCTCTGGAAAATCATGCCGACCGCGTTGTCGCCCGAAGTACGCACATGGCCGTTGAGACCGAGGCTCAGGTCGCCGCCGCCGATGCCGCTGCCGCCATTGCTGCCGAACGTGAGTTGCGGCGCGAGCACCACGCTCGCGGCACGCATGCTGCTGCCTTGCGCTGCCCCGGCCTTGCGGATGACCGGCTGGAGAAGCGCCGTCGCCGGAGCGGAAGTCTCGTTCCGGACGGTCAAACTACCGCCGCCGCCGCCGACGCTCTGGAACACGCCGCCGTGCGCGGAGTCGCCGAGTGTCGAGACCGAGCCGGTCTGCGTGTGCTCGATGTCGCCGCCGGCTTCCGTGTCGCCGTTCTCGCCGCCCAGCGTGATCGACGCGGCGCGGATCGAATCGTTGCCGGACGACAGATCCAGGTTCGCCCGTCCGCCACCGCCGCCGACCGACTGCACCAGCGCACCGGGTGTGTTGTCGCCCTCGGTGATGAGGTCTCCTTCGTGAGCGGACTCGATGTCGCCGCCGCGATTGTTGGTCCCGTCGACACCGCCGAGCCGGCCCTCGATGGTCACGTCGTCGGCGGAGCCCGCGGCGTCGACGAGAGCCAGCGACAGATCGTAGGTGCCGCCGCCACCGCCCACCGCCTGCACGGCATTCGCCGCGCCGTTGTTGCCCGCGACCCCGAACGTGCCGGTGTAGTTGAGCGTCACGCGGCCGGCGTTCGAGTTCGACTGATTCTCGCCGCCGCCGCGGAACAGGATGATGGGATCGACCGCGGGCGGTGAGCCCGTGGGCTCGCCCGGCAGCGTCGAACCACCCGGCAACGTCGACACGCCCGTGAAATCGAGCGCGACGTGGCCGCCGCCGCCGTTGATGCTCTCCGCGACCACGGCCTGCGAGTGCGCGCCGAGCACCGTGATGTCGCCGGAATGATTGACCGTGACGTGGCCGCCGATGCCGCCATGGCCGCCGCGGCCGCCGAACGTCGCCGACAGCGCGCCCGCGATCGCGGTGTCCGTCGCGTTGGTAGTCAGGCCGATCCCGATGCCGGCGTTGCCGCCGCCACCGCCGATCGACTGCGCGAGGATGCCGTGCGAATACGCGCCGCGCGTCACGATGTCGCCGCTGTTGTCGACGACCACGTCGCCGGCATCAGCGCCGGTGCCGCCCGCTCCGCCAAGTGCGATGAGCGGCGTGCCCGACGTGCCGCCGGCCGCGAGCACCGCGTTGGCCGCGAGCACCAGGCCGCCATTGCCGCCGCCACCGCCGATGGATTGCGCGTACACGCCATGCGCGTTCGCATCGCGTGTCTCGATGCTGGCCGCGTTCGTGACGGCGACGTCCCCGCCAACGCCGCCGGCGCCGCCGTCTCCGCCGATGTTGAGGCCCACGAACGTCGTGTAGCCGCCCGAACCCCCGCCGACGTTGGCCGAGAGGACCGAACTACCGTTGCCGCCGCCGCCACCCAGGCTCTGCGCGAAGATGCCATGCGCGGCGCGGCCCTCGGTGAGGATCTCGCCGCCGGTTTCGGAGCCTGCGGCACGCTGGTTGGTGACCGTCACGTCGCCGCCCGCGGCGCCTTCGCCGCCGCTGCCGCCGAGCCGCACGCCGATGCGCGTGGACTGCTGGCTGTTGCCCGTCACCGAAGCGCCGAACTCCGCGATGAAGCCGGCGTCGCCGCCCTTGCCGCCGACGCTCTGCGCGCGCACGCCCACCGACTCGTCGCCGAGCGTGTGGATGACGCCTTCGTTGACGACCGTGACCGCGCCGCCCGTGCCGCCGATGCCACCGTCGCCGCCGACCTGCATGTTGAAGTTGCGGTTGGTCTCGCCGGTCGTGACCGCGGCGTTGATCAGGATGCTGCCTTCGCCGCCACCGCCGCCGACCGACTGCGCGTTGATGCCGAACGAACGCCGGCCGAGGGTCAGGATCTCGCCGCGGTTCGTGACGTCGACGGCTTGCGCGAATGAGCCTTCTCCACCCGTGCCGCCCAGTGACATGGTCGCCGAGTTGCCGCCCGTGCCGCCCAGCAGCTCCACGTTGACGATCGCCACGTGGCCGGCCACGCCGCCGCCGCCGCCGATCGACTGCGCGAAGATGCCGTGCGCGTCGCTACCACGCGTGATCAACACGCCGTCGTTCTCGACCTCGACTTCGCCGCCGATTCCACCGATGCCGCCGTCGCCGCCCACGCTGACCGCGACCTGGTTGTTGGCCTCCATGATGCCGTGGCGCATCGCCGAGCCGCCCTTGCCGCCACCGCCGCCGACGCTCTGCGCGTGGATCGCGTGCGACTGCGCGCCGTGCGTCCCGATGCCGCCATCGGTACGGACTTCGACGCGGCCTGCGCTGCCGCCGACACCACCCGTGTGGCCGACTTCGAGCGAGGCGCTCCAATCGTGTCCCTCTTCGCCACCGCCGTCGCCGGACAGCTCGATCGAGCTCGAGCTGCTCTCGCCGCCGCCACTGCCGACGCTCTGCGCCTGCACGCCGACCGACCGGTCGCCGACCGTGGTGAGTATGCCGTTCGCGGCCACCGTGACGTTGCCACCCGTTCCGCCCGTGCCGCCCTCGCGGCCCATCGAAATGTCGAGACCCTCCGACGCGAACGGGCTCGAGACGAAGTCGAAGCCCGCGTCGCCGCCGCCACCGCCGACCGACTGCGCGTAGATAGCCGCGGAATCGATGCCCTGCGTCGAGATGTTGCCGGCATGCGTGACCGTCACCGCGTCGGCGTTGCCGCCGTCGCCGGTCGCGCCGCCGATGCCGAGGTTGAACGCCGTCGCGTCGCGGTTGAGGCCGAGACCGATGTTATAAGTCGCCTTGCCGCCACCGCCGCCGATGCTCTGCGCGACGATGCCATCGCTGCGAGCGCCCCGCGTGTTGATGTCGCCGACGTGCGTGATCGTGACGGTCTCGCCGTCACCGGCCGTACCGCCACCGCCGCCGATGGCGAACATCATCGCGACCGCGTTGGAGTTCTGGCGCACGTTGCTCACGCTGGACGCGAAGTTCATGCCCGCTTCGCCACCGCCGCCGCCGATCGACTGAGCGAGGATCCCGACGCCGCCGTTGCCGTACGTGTCGAGGGTGCTGATTTCACCCGTGAACGGATCGAGGCCGCGCAGCAGTGTCACGCTGCCGGCGTTGCCTCCGCCCGCGCCCGTGCCGCCGACGCCGCCGACCAGCGTGTCGCCGTTCGGCGCGATCACGCCGCTCACGTTCATGCCGCCCGTTCCGCCACCGCCGCCGATCGATTGCACGACGATGCCCGTGGTCCGTTGGCGCGCGGCCACGATCTGCTCGCCCTGCTCGTCGAACGGCTGGTCGCTCTGCACGTATTCGATGCCGCGCGCGCTGATGTTGCCGTTGCTGGTGAGATGCACGGCTTCCGCATCCGCGCCCGTGCCGGCGTCTCCGCCGATGCCGATGCTCGCCGCGAGCTCACGGCCGAGCGCGAGATTGCCGGACACGTTGAGCGCGCCCGCGCCGCCGCCACCACCGATGCTCTGCGCAAGCACGCCGATGGAATTCACGCCGTCGACCGAGATGTCGCCGCGCTGCGTAGCCGTGACGGTGCTCGCCGCGTTACCGGCGCCGCCCGAGCCGCCGAGCCCGAAGACCAGCGACGGCGTCGAGGTGTCGCTGCCGCCCTGGATGCCGCCGGAGACGTTCATGCCGCCCGCGCCGCCACCGCCGCCCACCGACTGGGCGAGGAAACCTATCGAATTGAGGCCGCGCGCCGAGATGTCGGCGTTCACCTCGGCGTTCACGGCATTGCCCGTGCCGCCCGCGCCGCCGAAGCCGCCCACGCCCATCGTCACCACGCCGTCCATCGCGATGCCGCCGGCGACGTTGATGCCCCCGTTGCCGCCGCCACCGCCAACCGACTGCGCGATCACGCCGTAACGGTCGTCACCTACCGCCGAGACGAGGCCGGCATCGACGTCGAGCGTCACCGTGCCCGCGTTGCCGCCGGCGCCGCCGAAGCCGCCCACGCCGAGCGTGATCGAATGCGAGCTGCCATTGGAGTCGAGGGCGATGCCGCCGCTGATGTTCATGCCGCCGTTGCCGCCGGCGCCGCCGACGCTCTGCGCCATCACGCCGTGCGAACCGTCGCGGATCACGCGGCGCTGCCACTGCGGATGGTCCTGCATCTGTTCGACGCCTTCGAAGCCGGCGCCCAACGCGTTGACGTCGCCGCCGATGTCGGCGATCACGTCGCGCGCGAGGCCGCCGTCGCCGCCGAAGCCGCCGAGCCCGAGGCTCGCGGTGACGGCCGTGCCGCTGGCAGACAGGGCGAGCGCGCCGGACACGTTCATGCCGCCGTTGCCGCCGCCGCCGCCCACGCTCTGCATGAGCACCGCGTCCGCATCGTCGCCGCGGGTCACGGCCGTGCCGTTGAACGTGGCGGTCACGAGGCCGCCCTGGCCACCCGCGCCGCCCGCGCCGCCGACACCGACGGCCACGCCGCCCGTGCCCGAGCCGGAGCCACTAACTACTCCGGAGATGTTGAAGCCGCCGTTTCCGCCAGCGCCGCCGATCGATTGCGCGACGAGGCCGGTCGAGCGGTCACCAGTCGTCTCGAGGTTGCCGGTGAGCGTGGCGCGCACTTCGCCGCCGTTGCCCGCGCCACCGCCGTCACCGCCGACGCCGACCGCCGCCGACGCGGAAGCCGCGCCGCCCGCGGACACCGCACCCGCGACCGTGAAGCCACCCGTGCCGCCGCGGCCGCCGACCGCCTGCAGCACCGCGCCGAAAGAATTTTCTCCCGTGGTGCCGATGTCGCCCGTGTACTCGACGTCGACGAGGCCGGCATTGCCGCCATCGCCGCCCGCGCCGCCGACCGAGACCGCGGCCGAGGCCGCCGCACCACCGGCGCCGCCCGCCGCGAACGACAACGCGAATCCGCCCGTGCCGCCGCCGCCGCCGATCGACTGCGCGATGATGCCGTCCGAGTTCGCACCGCGCGTCTGGATGTCGCCACCGGCCCGCATCAGCACGGTGCGTCCGTCGCCGCCACCGCCGCCGTCACCGCCGACGCCCGCCGCGAACGCGGCCGCGCCGAAATCTCCTATCGTGCCGCCGAACGCGAGCGCGAAGCCGCCGTTGCCGCCGCTTCCGCCGATCGATTGCGCGACGATGCCGTCGGAGTCGAGTCCGTCGGTGAAGATGTTCCAGTCGTTCCAGACCTGGACCTCGCCGCCGTGTTTACCGGCGCCACCTGCGCCGCCGACGGCGGCCGAGGCGGCGCCGTCCCAGCCCAAGGTCACGTTCGCGGCGAAGCCGCCGTTGCCACCGCCGCCGCCGATGCTCTGCGCGAGCACGCCCTTGGCGCGATCGCCGTAGGTTTCGATCGAGCGCACGCCGGGCGCGGAATTGTCGGAGCCGATGCGAACCAGCGCGGCTTCGCCGCCGCCACCGCCGTTGCCGCCGACGGTCACGCCGCCGAACAGGGAAATCGACGCGGCATTGCCGCCGTTGCCGCCGCCGCCGCCGACCGACTGCGCGAAGATGCCGTGCGAGTCGTTGCCGAAAGTAGTCAGCGATCCGGTGTTCTCGATGTGCACCTGGCCGCCGTTACCGCCGCCACCACCGGTGCCGCCGATGGTCACGAACACGCCGGTGCTCGAGCCGCCGCTGCCACCACCGCCACCGACACTGGTTGCCTCGATGGCGCTCGAGATCGAGCCTCGCGTGGTGATGTCGCCGTTGTTCGTCACTTCGACGAGACCGGCGGGACTGGTGAGGCTCGCGTCGCCGCCGATCGCGACGAGGCCGCCGCTGTCGCCGCCATTGCCGCCGCCACCGCCGATGCTCTGCGCGAGGATGCCGCGCGCGCGGGAGCCGGTGCGGTCGTCCGCGCCGGGTAGATAGATGTCGTAGCCGGTGTCGATGCTGCCGTCATTGACCACGGTGACCTGGCCGCCCGAGCCGCCACCCGTGCCGGTGCCGCCGAGACCGCCGACGCCGCCGGTGCTGGCGCCACTGCCGCCGCCGCCGCCGATGCTCTGCGCGAGGATGCCGTCCGCGCCCGCTCCCCCCGTGACGATCGAACTACCCGCGCCGGTGCGCACCGTGACGTGACCGCCGTTGCCGCCCGCGCCGCCACTGCCGCCGAGATCCGCGGCGCCGTGCGAACGGCTCGCCGAGCCACCACCGCCGCCGATGCTCTGCGCGACGATGCCTTTCGCGTCGACGCCGTGCGTCTCGACCGCGCCATCGTTCCTGACGTTGACGACGCGACCATCGCCGCCCGCGCTGCCCGAGCCGCCGACCGCGACGAGTCCGCCCGAGCCTGCGCCCGTGCCGCCGCCGCCGCCGATGCTCTGCGCGTAGATGCCGACCGCGCCCTCGCCGCTCGTGAGCACCGCGCCGGTCGCGTGATTGGTCAGGTCGACCCGGCCGCCATGGTTGTCGGTGCGCGCCGTGGCGCCGCCACCGCCGAGGCCGACGAGACCGTTGCCATTGCCACCCGCGCCGCCGCCACCACCGATGCTCTGCGCGAGCAGTCCGTGCGAGTAGTCGCCGCGGGTCTCGACGAAGCCGCGATTGTTGATCGTCGCCTGGCCGCCCTGGCCGCCACCCGCGCCCGTCGCGCCGATGCCGCCGATGCCATTGCCATTGCCGCCGTTGCCGCCGCCGCCGCCGACGCTCTGCGCGAGCACGCCGTAGGCCGCGGATCCCGTCGTGAGGATGTTGGCGTCCAGCTCGTTGTTCGCCGTTGCGGTGCCGCCGTTGCCGCCGCCCGCGCCGGTGCCGCCGATGCCGGCGATGCCCACGCCATAACCGCCGTCGCCGCCGCCACCGCCGATCGACTGCGCATACAGTCCGACCGCGCCGCTGCCCTGCGTGACGATCAATGCGCCGGTCGCGTTCGTCGCGGTCGCGTTGCCGCCATTGCCGCCGTCCGCGCCGTCGCCGCCCAGGCCCACCACGAGGGCGCCGGAGTCGCCTGCGTTTCCACCCGGACCGCCGACGCTTTGCGCGAACACGCCGTGCGCCGCATATCCGGTCCCCGCGACTGCGTCGCCGGTGCGCACGGTGCCGAAATTCGTCGCATTCGCCGCGCCGCCGTGACCGCCCGGACTGCCGGTGCCGGCATCGCCGACCAGGCCATACGAATCGCCGCCCGTTCCACCCCCGCCGCCGAGACTTTGCGCGTAGACACCGACCGCGCCATCGCCGCTCGTGATGATGTCGCCGTGATTGCGCGCGGTGGCGGTACCACCCTGCGCGGCCTGGCCGCCGCCCGCGCCGCTGCTGAAGATGTATCCGCTGCCGCCGGTGCCGCCGCTGCCGGCGCGGCTCTGGATGAACATGCCGTGCGACTCGGCGCCCGATGTGGTGATGTCGACGTGCGAATCGACTTCGACGTTGCCGCCCACTCCGGCAGCGCCGCCGCCGGCGGCGGGCAACGCACCCCAGGCGTTACCGCCCGAGCCGCCGTTGCCGCCGCGGCTGGTCACCACGAGCGCGGCAGCATTGTCGGCCGTGGAATAAAGATCGCCGTTGGTCTCGGCGGTAGTTAGAACGTGGTCGACCGGAGCGGCCGCGTGACCGGGCTGCCCGGGATCGGCCGCCTCGCCGATGGTCCAGCAGCCGAAGAAACAGATCTCGATGCCCCAGCCGCTGTCGCCGCTCGCGCCCCAGGCCCCGTTGTGGTTTTCGACGAAGCGATTGCTGCCGCTGACCTGCGGCGGACGTATGACTTCAGCGTCGCGGCCCGCGGCGCCGTCGAGTCCGTCCGGACGTGTCTCGCCGCTGGGCTCGAAGGTGAACGCGATGTGACCGGTGGCGCCGCCGCAGGCCGGATTGCACTCGATGCCGAGGAACGGCGGATCGATGTCGTCGTCCTCTTCATCCGGGTCCGGACCGAAGACGTGGCCCGTTATCGTGTAGGTGATCGCGGGAACCGCTGCGCGATACGCCTGGTATGGGCGTCCCGGAAAAGGCGGTGTCACGGAGTTGTCGGGAGGCAGCTCCGGCAGCTCGGGAACTTCGTCCGTGCCGGGAATCGTGAAGATCGCCCCGATGTCGGTGGGGCCCGCCCACAGATAGTGGCCTGCGTCCGTCAGGACGGAGCCATACGGATTGAAGACCAGCTCGTCGATGATCTCCGTCTCGCCCGTGGTCGGATTGATGATTTCGCCGCCCTGCACGTAGCAGGGGTGGTAGTCGGACTCCATGTCGCACCAGAGCTCTGTTACCTGCGACCAGGCGAATGGTGATCCGCACAGCAAGAAGGCGAGCAAGGCGAGGCGGCGAGGTGCTTTCACGGGTGCGCTCCGGAACGAAGAAAGCCGCGGGCGTGGGGGACGCCGGCGGCTTGGGGAGAAGAGGAAAAGAATGAAGACGTTCTAACGAGCGACCCGCGGGTCCCGTGGCTTCGAATCCCAGCGGGGTCATCTCTGATAGCTGGCGGAGAGGGTGGGATTCGAACCCACGGTCCCCGTGAGGGGACGCCGGTTTTCAAGACCGGTGCATTCAACCGCTCTGCCACCTCTCCGGCGGGGTTGGCGGATTGCGCGCGCACGCTACTGCAAAGGGCCGGTCCGGTCCAGCCGACCGGCATCCGGGCCCCTGTCCTGGGCGCGAACAAAGGGAATGCGGGACCGTGTCCTGCGGTCATTCGATGGGTACCCTCCCGAGTCCCATTGCATCGTTTTCAGCTACCTTACGGCAATTGCCCAGTCGTGCTAAGCCCGGTCTTAGGCCTTTGGACCTAGAAGCGAGGCGCGACCGCGACGCCATGGCAAACAACCTCGGCGGCAGTGGCTAGTCGTGCACACCCTTCTTTAAGATGTGGCTCGTGAAACTGCTCATCGTCGACGATCATCCCCTGTTTCGCGACGGCCTCGCTTCGCTGCTGCGCCAGGCGTCCGCGGACACGCAAGTCGTGCAGGCGTCGTCCACCGAGGACGCGCTCAACGTCGCCGACGAGCAGATCATCGACGCGGTGTTCATGGATCTCATGATGCCGGGCCTGTCGGGCGAGGCCGCCGTGCGCGAATTCGGGCGACGCCATCCGGACCTGCCCGTGATCGTGTTGTCGAGCTCTGAGAGTTCATCCGACGTGCGGCGCATGTTGAACGCGGGCGCCTCGGGTTACATTCCGAAATCCGCGACGGCGCAGACGGTGGTGTCTGCGTTGCAGCTCGTGCTCTCGGGAAACATCTATGTGCCGCCGTTGCTGATTTCGGCGACCGCGCGAGCCGCCGATCATGAAGCGCACGATGCGCCGCGTTCGCTCGCGCAGCTCACCGAGCGCCAGGTCGACGTGCTCCGGTTCCTCAAGGACGGCCTCAGCAACAAGGAGATCAGCGCGAACCTCGGCATCGCCGAGAAGACCGTGAAGGTCCACATCGCGGCGATCTTCAAGACGCTCAACGTGGTCAACCGTACTCAGGCTGCGAAGGTTCTGCGCGACGCGCAGGACGCGCCACGAGATGCGTTATAGCGGCGCGCAGCCGGCTGTTCGCGACGGGTTTGTGCAGCAGCAGGAGACCACTCTCCGCGGACTCCCTGATCCGGTCGGGCGCGGTGTCGCCCGTGATGAGCATGCCGGGAATCTCGTCGTCGTTGTATTCGTCGCGCAATCGCTGGATGACGCGAATGCCGTCCTCGTTCTCGCGCAGCCGGTAGTCGCAGATGACGAGCGCGGGCCGGTCCGGGCAATTCTCGAGCTTGGCGAGCAGTTCGTCGCCCGACCCGGCCACGACGGCGTCGTAACCCCAGCTCTCGAGCAGGCTCTTCATCGCCATCTGGATGGTGGTCTCGTCGTCCACCACGAGGATGAGGCCCGACCCCGCGGCCGCGGCATCGGGGGCGACCGGCATCTTGCTGGCCGCCACGGCCTTCGCGTCACCGAGCGGCAGGTCGATCGCGAACATCGATCCACTGCCCTCGCGCGAGCGGAAGCTGAGAGGGTGGCCTAACAACTGCGTGAGACGCCGGACGATCGCGAGGCCCAGGCCCACTCCCTTGGTGCGATCCCGCTCGGGATTCGCCGCCTGGTAGAACTCCTTGAAGATCTGCGGCTGTTCGGATTTCGCGATGCCTCGCCCGGTGTCCCACACCTGCACGTTGACCGTGCGGCCGCGGCGGCGGACGCCGACGAGCACGGCTCCGCGGTCGGTGTACTTGATCGCATTCGACACGATGTTGCGCACCACGCGCTCGACGAGCAGCGGATCGGAGAACACCGCGAGGCGCGTCGGACGGCAGCGCAGCCCGATTTTCTTCGCCTCGGCTTCTGAAGCGTGGTCGCGGCAGATGCGCTCGAGCAGCGGCTGGAGCGCGAAGGCCTGCGCGTTGACTTCGACGACGCCCGCGTCCAGGCGCGAGATGTCGAGCAGGCCGTTGAACAACCCGCCCATCGCCTGCACCGAACTGTCGACGTTGTCGAGCAGGCGCCCCGCTTCCGGATCGACGACGCGCGGGCGCAGCGCGGCGACGAACAGCGACAACGCGTGCACCGGCTGGCGCAGGTCGTGGCTCGCGGCGGCCAGGAAACGCGACTTGGCGTTGCTCGCCTCCTCCGCCTTTTCCTTTTCGGCGCGCAGGCCCGTGATGAGTTCTTCGTTCTCGAAGCGCAGGCGCACGGACTCCTCGAACTGCGCGCTGTAACGGCGCGCCTGGTCGGCTATTGCCGCGAGCCACCCGAGGATGATGAGCGCCAGCACCCAATGGACCCAGTCCGCCTGCGCGACCATCCATCCCGCGGGAATGAGCAGCATGGGCAGCATCGCGCAATAGATAGCCGGTCGCAGCACGCCGAACGCGGTGATGGCGCCGCTCGCCACCGCGCAGATGTAGAGCATGACGAGCAGCTGCATGTCGAAGCGTTCGACCTGCATCAACCACAGGGAGCTGACGCCGAGGGTGAAGCTCCCGACGAGCGCGCCGACGGCGAAGCGGCGTCCCCAGACACGCCATTCGCGATCCGGGGGCTTGCGACGCAGGTAGGTGAAGATCATCGCGAGCCGCGCGCCGATCTGCGCGAGCATGAGGGCCATGAAGGCGATCGCGGTATGCCACCCGACGGCGCCGCTGCCCGCGACGATGCACGCGACGAGCACCGCGGCGATGCCGGTCGCGGTCATGCCCGGGGCCGTGTTCTGATAGGCGGAGCGCACCTGCTCGGCGCCAATGCGATTTTCGAATGCGGTGTTGCCTGAAGTCATGCGAGAGCCTGCCTGATCCGCAGGCTAACCGAGACTGACAAACTTGTCCTGCTTGTCTCATCACCACCCGCGCGCGACAAACCGCACGAACTATCGAGCGCAACGCACTGCGCATTTTCCGCAAGTTGACAGGGTCGGAAGGCGGATCGAGCATCTCGCGCGCAATAGACGGCAGGAGCAAAGGATATGCGCACACGTCTGACCGTTTCGTCACGCACCGGCGCCGCATCGCGGCAACACCGGACGCTGCCTTAACTCCCGCGTTTCTCAACACGCCGCGGCGCCGGTCTCGGGCGTCGCCGCGAGTCCGTTCTGACACAGGGGGACAACATGTTAGCTCGATCCGGATTGGCCCGCGTTCTCGCGGTGTGCCTGGCGCTCATCGCGCCGCAATCGTTCGCTCAAACCCACAACTACGCCGAAGCCCTGCAGAAGTCGCTCCTTTTCTACGAAGCGCAACGTTCCGGCGATCTGCCGACGAACAACCGCGTCAACTGGCGCGGCGATTCGGGCATGACCGACGGCGCCGACGTCGGACGCGATCTCACCGGCGGCTGGTACGACGCGGGCGATCACGTGAAGTTCGGCCTGCCGATGGCGGCGTCGGCGACCATGCTCGCCTGGGGCATCGTCGAATACCGCTCGGCCTATGTTTCGACCGGCCAGCTCGACAACGCGCTCGACCAGCTCAAGTGGGCGACTGACTACTTCATCAAGGCCCATACCGCCCCGAACGAGCTGTACGGCCAGGTAGGCAACGGCGGGCAGGATCACGCGTGGTGGGGTCCGGCCGAGGTCATGCAGATGGCGCGTCCGTCGTACCGCATCACCACGAGTTGCCCGGGCTCCGATCTCGCGGGTGAAACCGCGGCGGCGCTGGCCGCGGCGTCGATCGCGTTCCGGCCCACGAACCCGACCTACGCGAACACGCTGCTCGCGCACGCGCGCCAGCTGTATTCGTTCGCGGACAACTATCGTGGCAAGTATTCCGACTGCATCACCGACGCGGCCGGCTACTACCAGTCGTGGAGCGGATACAACGACGAGCTCGTGTGGGGAGCGATCTGGCTGTATCGCGCCACGGACGAGCAGGCGTTCCTCGACAAGGCGCAGTCTTACTACGCGAACCTGTCGAACCAGCAGCAGACGACCAACAAGTCGTACAAGTGGACCATCGCCTGGGACGACAAGTCCTATGGCTGCTACGTGCTGCTCGCGAAGCTCACCGGCGCGACGCAGTATCACCAGGACACGCAACGCTGGCTCAACTGGTGGACGGTCGGCGGCACCGCGCTCGGCG
Source organism: Pseudomonadota bacterium (assembly GCA_023433515.1). Classification (GTDB taxonomy): domain Bacteria; phylum Pseudomonadota; class Gammaproteobacteria; order Steroidobacterales; family Steroidobacteraceae; genus CADEED01. Next base: position 13,937 of record JAEZCN010000069.1, on the reverse strand, counting down.
CCGACGGCACGCGCGTCAACTACAGCCCGGGTGGACAGGCGGTGCTCGACCAGTGGGGCTCCCTGCGTTACGCGGCGAACACCGCGTTCGCGGCATTGATCTATTCCGACGCCATTTCGGACACCGTGCTCAAGTCGCGTTATCACGATTTCGCGGTGGGCCAGATCAACTACGCACTCGGTACCAATCCACGCAACTCGAGCTACGTGGTCGGCTTCGGCAACAACCCGCCGCGCAATCCTCACCACCGCACCGCGCACGGATCGTGGACCGACCAGATCAATTTCCCGGTGCAGAGCCGCCACGTGTTGTACGGTGCGTTGGTCGGCGGTCCGTCGTCGGCGAACGACCAGTACACCGACGACCGCTCGAACTACGTGAACAACGAGGTCGCGACCGACTACAACGCGGCGTTCACCGGCGCGCTCGCGCGGCTCGCGCAGCAGTATGGCGGCACGCCGCTCGCGCACTTCCCGCAGCCGGAAGCCGTCGTCGGCAACGAGATATTCCCCGAAGCGTCGATCAATGCCTCGGGCACGAACTTCACCGAGCTCAAGGTGCTGCTCAACAACCAGTCGGGTTGGCCGGCGCGCATGGGCGACCGGCTCTCGTTCCGTTACTACTTCACGCTGGAATCGGGCGTGACCCCGGGTCAGATCTCGATCACGGCCAACTACAACCAGTGCCTGGCCCCCTCCGGTCCGACGCAACACTCCGGCTCGATCTACTACATCACCATCAACTGCAACGGCGTGAAGATCTATCCGGGCGGACAATCCAACTACCGCAAGGAAGTGCAGTTCCGCATCGCGAGCTCGGGCGCGTGGGACCCGACCAACGACTGGTCGTACACGGGCGTCGCGACGACACCAGGCAGCACGCCCGTGCTCGTGCAACGCATCCCGGTGTACGACAACGGCGTACGCGTGTTCGGCAACGAGCCCGGCGGCGGCACGCCGGACACACAACCGCCGACGACCCCGGCGAACCTGCGCGTGACGTCCACGACTTCGTCGACGGTGTCGCTCGCCTGGGATGCCTCGACCGATGACGTGTCGGGCGTAACCGGTTACCAGGTCTTTCGCGGTGCCGGGACGACGCCGGTCGGCACGCCGACCGGACTCACGTTCACCGACACGGGGCTCGCGGCGGGCACTACCTACTCGTACACGGTGCGCGCCGTGGACGGGACGGGCAAGGTATCGGCGGCCAGCGCCGCGGTGAACGGCACGACGACGACGGTGAGCCAGGACTACTCGGTCGCGGCCTCCCCCGGCAGCTTGTCGGTGGCGCGCGGCGCGAACACCTCGACGACGATCGCCATAACACGCACGAACTTCACGGGCGCCGTGACAATGAGCGCGAGCGGACTGCCGAGCGGGGTCAGCGTCGCGTTCAGCCCGTCGGGCTCCACGACCGGCAATTCGGTCACCGCGACCTTCACCGCGTCGAGCACCGCGACGCTCGGTTCCGCGACGATCACGCTGACCGCGTCGTCCGGCAGTTTGTCGCGCACGACCAGTGTCGCGCTGACCGTGACGAGCGGCGGCGGCAACGGGACCGTGACGGCCACGCCGGTCGTGTCGACCAACAGTCCGTGGTTCAACGAACTGCAGGTGCGCCTCGCGAACACCGGGACGCTGACCGCGCTGACGGTGACGGTCGTGGTCCAGCGCACTTCGGGCGTGAGCTACTCGGGCATGTACAACACGGTGGGCGGGCAGATCACGCAGACCAACAGCAGCACCACCGGCGCGATCACGTACACGTTCACGCTGGCGTCGGGACAGACGCTGCCTGCGGCGACCGGCCGTACGTTCGCCGTGCAGACCAGCGGCAACGGCACGTTGCATCCGACCTCGGGTGACACGTACACCGTGACCAACGCGAGCGGAGGCCAGTCGTTCACGACGTCAGGCACGTTCTGAAAAATGGGGACATTCTCCATTTCCAGGAAACGGGGACACACCTGCAGGGGTGTGTCCCCTATCCTCGACGTTCGTATCCGACTGAGCGCTCGAGGATCTTCCCATCCTCGTCGATGACGAGCCGCAAGAGGCGCGACCCGTGAAAAAACGTAAGGCGGTTTCGCCCCGCGTCTTCGTCGATACCGCGCTCGCACCTGCTCGTGATTTGTCCCTGGCGCATGGCCTCCAGGACGGTTGCAGGATCGATGTTCAGGCCTTCGGCGACGATGGCCGCGTCGACGCTGAACTCACTGCCTTCGCAAACCACCGTGTTCACGACTCACCCGCGACGTGCGAGTGATCGAAGGAAGCCCGATAGTCCTGCAGAACACCGTCGAGCTGCACGACTGCATCTGCCGCACTCTCCCCGCTCTTCAGCTGATTGGCGGCGGTCACCATCCGGCCGATCAGGACGTGGAGTGCCGCATCCGGCGCCGGCGGAAGCTTGCAGTTCCCGACGATGTAGGTGACGTTTTCCTCGACAGTGCGGGCGAGCTCGCCGGCCTGCTCGCGCGAGATGGGTTGATTCAGCGCGTGCACACTTCCGACGGCATCCTCGATGCGTGACATTCCCGCGCGCAAGGGCTCATCCGTCGGCCACAATGTTCCATCGGGCGGCGCGGTGGCGCCGACGCCGTGCGCCGAGTGTGCCTCGTGCGACTCCTCTGCTTCATGAGCGTGGCCTGCATCCGGCGCATCGTCGCCACGCGAGCAGCCGGCCATGGCCGCTCCGGCCAACGTCACGATCATCATGGCAAACAATGTCCTAATCATGTTCGTTTCCCCCGAGCGACTCGCGCTCGTATCGTTCGCCTTTCCCGAGGATCACGCCCTGGCTGCTCGCGATACCGAGTTCCAGGCTGGTCGCTATGCGGCGCGCGGGCTCGATGAAATGCTGCGCGACCTGCTCGCCGAACAGATCGCGCGCGGTTTTTTCGAAGAGCTCGAGCCAGCGATCGAAGTGCCGCGCATCGACCGGCAGCGGCAGATGCAAGCGCATCGGTTGCCCGCTGTAGACGCCGCTCCCCAGCACGACCGACGACCAGAACGCGAACATGCGATGCAGGTGGGGTTCCCAATCCTGGATACGCGCGTCGAAGACGGGCCCGAGCAGTTCATCTTCCCGGACGCGCGAATAGAAGCCACGCACGAGCCGCTCGATCAGGCGCTCGTCGATGCCGGTCAGCTCGCGCATGCGCTGCACGTCCCGGGCGCGGCGCTCTTCATCATTGAGGACAGTTACGCTCATCGTGCTGGGTCTCAGTGTGGGCACGAGGCCTCGCCGGCGCACTGATCCAGATCAGGACCCCGGCGACCAGGACGCGGAGGACGTCCGCGATTCCTACGAAACCGGCAGTTTCTCGAGCCCGCCCATGTACGGACGCAGCGCGGCTGGCACGGCGATCGAGCCGTCCGCGTTCTGATAGTTCTCGAGCACCGCGACGAGCGCGCGGCCCACGGCGACACCCGAACCGTTCAGCGTATGCAGCGGCTCCGGCTTGCCCGACTCGGGATTCCGCCAGCGCGCCTGCATGCGACGCGCCTGGAACGCCTCGCAGTTGCTGCAGGAGGATATCTCGCGGTACTTGCCCTGGCCGGGCAGCCACACCTCGATGTCATAGGTCTTGGCGCTGCCGAAGCCGATGTCCCCGGCGCACAGCGCGACCACGCGATACGGCAGCTCCAGCTTGCGCAGCACCTTCTCCGCGCTCGCGGTGAGTTCCTCGAGCGCGGCATATGAATCCGCCGGCTTCACGACGTGCACGAGCTCGACCTTCTCGAACTGGTGCTGGCGGATGAGGCCGCGCGTGTCCTTGCCCGCCGCGCCCGCCTCGGAGCGGAAACACGGCGTGTGGGCGACGAACTTCATCGGTAGTTTGGCCGGTTCGACGATGCTGTCGCGCACGAGGTTCGTGACGGGGACCTCCGCGGTCGGGATCAGGAAGAATCCCTGCTCGCTCTGAACGCGGAACAGGTCCTGCTCGAACTTCGGCAACTGGCCGGTGCCCTGCAGCGCCTGGCCCAGCACCAGGTAGGGAACGTATGCCTCGGTATATCCATGCTCCTGCGTGTGCAGGTCGAGCATGAACTGCGCGAGCGCGCGATGCAGTTTCGCGACCGCGCCCTTCAGGACGGAAAAACGCGCGCCGGAAATTCTTGCCGCGGACTCGAAGTCGAGCCCGCCGAGCTTCTCGCCGAGCTCGACGTGATCCTTCGGCGCGAACTCGAACTTTTTCGGCTCGCCCCAGCGGCGGACTTCCTCGTTGGCACTCTCGTCGCGGCCTTCCGGCACGGAATCGTGCAGCAGATTCGGCAGCCCGAGCTGCCACGCATCGAGTTCGGTCTGCACCGCGGCGATGGCGGCATCGCTCGACGCCAGCTGCATCGTGAGCTCCTCGGCCCGCGCGAGCAACGCGCTTGCGTCCTCGCCCTTCCCCTTCGCCATGCCGACCGCCTTGGCGTTCGCGTTGCGTTCGGCGCGCACGCGGTCCGATTCGACCTGCGCGGCCTTGCGGCGCTCTTCGAACGCGGTGAATGCGGCGACGTCGAGATGAAACCCGCGCCGCGCAAGATTCGCGGCGACACCGTGCGGATCGGAACGAAGGAGCTTGGGATCGATCACCTGGGACCCTTTCTATCTATTGGCTCTAATACATCGAAACGAGCGCGCCACCGATCTTCACGCCGAGGATCGCGGCCGCCAGACAACCGAGAACGGTCGCGGCGACGTACGCGAGCGCCGTGATGGAAACGCCCAGCAGCACGGTCTCGATCGCGAACGCCGAGTAGGTGGTGAAGCCACCCAGCACGCCCGTCATCCAGAAAAGGCGCGCATTGTCTGCGCTGCCGCCGCGCGCCGCAACATACATATAAAGGAGTCCGATGGCGAAGGAGCCGACCAGGTTGACCGTGAGGGTCGCCACCGGCCAGCCGCTCGCGCCCATCGGCCACAGCCGGTACGCGCCGTATCGCGCCACGCTGCCCAATGCACCACCCATCGCGACCAGGAGCCAGCTCATTTTTCTTCCTCCTTGGGGGGATCCCGCGGAGGCGTCTCGCCGCGCAGTCGCGCGAGCGCCTCGCCGATGCGCATCTCGAGTCCGCGCCCGGTCGGCCGATAGTAGCGTCGGTCGGGCATCTCGTCCGGTAGATAGCGCTCGCCCTTCACGAACGCGCCCGGCTCGTCGTGCGCGTAGCGATATCCCTCGCCGTATCCGAGGCCCTTCATCAGTTTCGTCGGCGCGTTGCGGAAGCGCAGCGGGACCTCGAGCGTGCCGAACTGCTCGACGTCCGCGAGCGCCTCGCCGTATGCCACGTACGTCGCGTTGCTCTTGGGCGCGACCGCGAGGAACACCACCGCGTTCGCGAGGGCCAACTCGCCCTCCGGACTGCCGAGACGATCGAACGTGGCCCAGGCGTCGAGTGCGATCTGGGTGCCGCGCGGATCCGCGAGCCCGATGTCCTCGTACGCCATGCGCAGGATGCGGCGGGCGAGGTAGTGAGGATCGCAACCGCCATCGATCATGCGCGCGAACCAGTACAGGGCCGCGTCCGGGTCGGTGCCGCGCACCGCCTTGTGCAGCGCCGAGATCTGGTCGTGGAACTGCTCGCCACCCTTGTCGAAACGGCGGCGCCCGCCGGCGGCGACCTCGCGCACGTCGTTCAGCGTGATGGTGGCGACGTCACCCTGGGTCTCGGCGAGGTCCGCGGCCACCTCGAGCATGCCGAGAGCGCGCCGCGCGTCGCCGTCTCCGGCATGCGCGAGCGCGATCAGCGCCTCGTCGGCGATTGCGATGCGGCGCCCACCGAGGCCGCGCTCGGGATCCTCGAGCGCGCGGCGCAGTAGTTTGACGATGTCCGTGGCCTGCAGCGGGCGCAACACGTACACGCGCGCCCGCGAGAGCAACGCGCTGACCACTTCGAACGACGGGTTCTCCGTGGTCGCGCCGATGAACGTCAGCGTGCCGTCCTCGACGTACGGCAGGAACGTATCCTGCTGCGTCTTGTTGAAGCGGTGCACCTCGTCGAGGAACAGGACGCTGCGCCGGCCACGTTCGGCGCGCGCGGCGCGCGCGCGTTCGACCGCCTCGCGGATGTCCTTCACACCCGCCATCACGGCGGAGAGCTGCATGAATTCCGCGTCGCCCTGGCGCGCGATGAGCCGCGCGAGCGTCGTCTTCCCGGTGCCGGGCGGACCCCAGAGGATCAGCGAGTGCAGTTGCTTCTGTTCGAGCGCGCGGCGCAGCGGCTTGCCGGAACCGATGACCTGTTCCTGGCCGACCACCTCGTCGAGCGTACGCGGACGCATGCGGTCGGCGAGCGGCCGCAGGCCATCGTCGGGCCGCGGGTCGCGCAGGAAATCCGACTGACCCGTCCCGGAACCCGATGAGCCGGATCGCGGGCCCATTTCAGACGGCCCGGCGACCTGACAACCTGGCCGCCCATTCCGGCCAGCGGTGGAGTCCGAGCCGGGCGGCCAGCAGGCCTAGCAATGCGCCGGCCGCATTCGAGAACACGTCTTTCAGTTCGCCCTGGCGGCCAACGTTCATGTAGTACTGCGCGAACTCGACGAAGATGCCGAACGCAAGCAGGAGCGCGAATATCTTCCACCAGCGGCGCATGGGCACCAGGCCGGCGAAGTACAGCGCCAGCGTTCCGTGGCCGACGAAATGGCTCACCAGATCGTTGGCCTGGAATCTCTTCGGCATCTCGTTGCCCGGCACCAGGCACAGGACTGTCGCGACCGAGACGAGCACGAAGCCCAGGATCCACCAGAACCGCTGCAGGTTCATGGCAAAGGCGTTCCGATCACGTCCGCGTCGGCGGGCGGCGTGAACGTAACCTCGGCATCGGCCACCGGCGGATTGCGCTGGCTGACCTGGAAATCGAGCTCGACCGTCTGGCCCAGCTTGTCGTTGAGCACCATGCGCTTCAATTCGGTCTTCGCGAACCCGAGCCGGGCTTCGCGGAAGTCCGCGTCGGCACTACGTGGCGTGACCGATACCCATTCGAGCCCTTTGTCCCGTCCTGCCGACCGCACCGTGAACAACTCGCGGAAGTTTCCATCGCCGGACAGCAGACTCGCCGGCGTCGCGGTGAGCGCGCTGGCCGCCGGCTTCACGGAGACCTGTTCGAGATCGCGGTCGTAGAACCAGAGATTCCTGCCGTCGGAGATCATGAGCTGGGCCGACTCGTTCGCGCCGGCGGGTGTGAGCTCCCAGCGAAAACGCCCGGGCCGCACGATCACGAGCTTGCCGCTCGCATGGTGCACCTGCCGGCCGCTGCCGTCCGTCACGACCTGCGAGAACTCGGTGCGCAACGTCTTCAGCTGCTCGAGGTAGTTGTCGAGCGGCGTCTGCGCCTGGACGACCTGCGTCAGCGAGAGCGCGATAACCGCGCCGATGAGCCGGAACGCCCTGCTCATTCGCCTCCCGCGGGTGCGGGCGCGAGGATTTCGCGGGAACCGTTCGCCTGCAGCGGACCGACGACGCCCGCCATTTCCATGCTCTCGAGCAGCCGCGCGGCGCGGTTGTAGCCGATCTTCAGTCGGCGCTGCACGTACGAGATCGACGGCTTGCGCTCGGTGGTCACGATTTTCACCGCTTCGTCGTACAACGCATCCTGTTCGCCGTCCGCGCCGCCCTCGCCGCCCGCAGATGGCTCGCCGGAGATCCCCGCCAGCGGCGTGCTCGGGCCATCGAGGATGTCCTCGATGTAGTTCGGCGCGCCGGTCTTCTTGAGCGCCTCCACCACCCGGTGCACTTCCGCGTCTGCGACGAACGCGCCGTGCACGCGCGTCGGCACCGAGGTGCCCGCCGGTAGATAGAGCATGTCGCCGTGTCCGAGCAGCGACTCCGCGCCCATCTGGTCGAGGATCGTGCGCGAATCGACGCGCGCCGACACCTGGAACGCGATACGCGTCGGAATGTTCGCCTTGATCAGGCCGGTGATGACGTCGACCGACGGGCGCTGGGTCGCGAGGACGAGGTGGATGCCACTCGCCCGGGCTTTTTGCGCAAGCCTCGCAATCAACTCTTCGACCTTCTTGCCGACGATCATCATCATGTCGGCGAGCTCGTCGATGATCACGACGATGTACGGCAGCGGCGTGAGGTCGGGAATCTTCGACTGGTCGAGCGTCGGGTCGTTGGACGCCATGGCCGTCATGACCGGGTCGCGGATCGGCTTCCCGGCGTCGATCGCGTCCTTCACCTTGCGGTTGAAGCCGGAGATATTGCGCACGCCGAGAGCCGCCATGAGCTGATAACGCCGCTCCATCTCCGCCACGCACCAGCGCAACGCGTTGGCAGCGTGTTTCATGTCCGTGACGACGGGCGCGAGCAGGTGCGGGATGCCCTCGTACACCGAGAGCTCCAGCATCTTCGGATCGATCATGATCAGCCGCACGTGTTCGGCCGTGCTCTTGTAGAGCAGCGAGAGGATCATCGCGTTGATCGCGACCGACTTGCCCGAACCGGTGGTACCGGCCACGAGCAGGTGCGGCATCTTCGCGAGGTCCGCGGTCACGGGCGCTCCGCCGATGTCCTTGCCGAGCGCGAGCGCCAGCGGCGACTGGACCTCGTCGTACGACTTCGACTTGATGATCTCGCCGAGCGTGACGATCTCGCGCTTCTCGTTCGGGATTTCGAGACCCATCACCGACTTGCCGGGAATGACCTCCACGACGCGAACGGAGATGGCGGACAACGAACGCGCGAGATCTTTCGCGAGTCCGGTGATCTGGCTCACCTTCACACCGGGCGCCGGGCGCATCTCGAAGCGCGTCACGACGGGTCCGGGCTGCACCGCGACCACTTCCACTTCTACGCCGAAATCCTTGAGCTTGAGCTCGACCAGGCGCGACATCGCCTCGAGAGCTTCCGCCGAGTATCCGGTTTCGCGCACCGGCGGGTCGTCGAGTAGTTTGAGCGGCGGCAACTCGCCGGACTTCGGCGCGTCGAACAGCGGCACCTGCCGCTCCTTCTCCACGCGCTCGCTCTTCTCGACCGCGGGCGCGGGCGCCTCGATGCGCGGCTTGACCCGCGCGGCGGCTTTTTTCTCCTCGACCTTCGCCGCCTCGACGCGCGCCTTCTTGGCCTCGACGCCCACCGCGACGTCGCGCGCGACACTGCGCCGCGCGCGGATCCAGGCAATACCATTCCAGATGCCGGCCCCGATGCCATCGACGATCGTGAGCCAGGAGACACCGAACGCCACCGAGATGCCGGCCATCAGGGCCGCGAGCATGAACAGCGTGGCGCCGAGGAAATTGAAATTCGATGCGAGCCCGTTGCCGATGAACTGGCCCAGCACGCCGCCCGCGCTCTGCCGCAGCGGTTCGGCGCTCCAGTGCAGCGTGGCGAGGCCGCAGCTCGCGAACAGCATGAGCATGAAGCCGCCGATGCGCACCGCGGTGTTGGCGCGCGTGCGCCCTTCTTCGTCGTCGCGTTGGCGGAACATCACGAAACACGCGACGCCCAGCATGATCGGGAATAGATAGGCCGGCCGGCCGAACAGGAAGAACAACGTGTCGGAAAGCCACGCACCGAACCGGCCGATGCGGTTCGCCACCGCCTGCTCGGTGCTTCCGGTGTACGAGAAGCCCGGATCGTTCGGATCGTAGGAAAGCAGTGCGACCAGCAGGACCAGCGCGATCACGCCGATCGCCAGCACCGCGCTCTCACGCAAGCCCCGGGATACGGCGGCCGTGAAGCGTTTCGCGGGCTTGGTGCGGTCGTACGTGGTTTCAGCCAATGGCAGAATCTCTCGCGTCAGGAATTGTGTCTATGTGATTGTACGGGCTGCGCTTTCCGCGCATCAACGTAAGCTTTGCGCTCAGCTCATCAGGGCCGGGTGAGTCACTTTGCCATTTTCCACGTTGATGCCGCGCAGGAGGCCCGGATCTTCCTTCCAGTCATCTTCCGCGAGCCTCCCCACGTAGGCCGCGATGGACGCGGACAACGCCTGCGACGACGTGCGCGGCACGGATCCCGGCATGTTGGTGACGCAAAAATGCGTGACTCCTTCCCACTGGAACGTCGGCGCTTCCCAGGTGGTCGGCCGCGTGGTCTCGATGCAGCCGCCCTGGTCGACGCTGATATCGACGATGACGCTGCCCGCTTCCATCGAGCGCACCATGTCGGCGGACACGACGTGCGGCGCGCGTGCGCCGGTGATGAGCACGGCTCCGACCACCACGTCCGCGCCGCGCACGGCATCGGCGACATCGGACACGTGCGGATAGAGACCCGTGACGTTCGGACCGATCGCGCGCGCCGCAACGAGTTTGTCGCGATCCGTGTCGAACACGGTGACCTCGGCACCGAGACCCGCGGCGATGTGCGCGGCGTTGCCGCCGGCCACGCCGCCGCCCAGCACGACGACGCGTCCGCGCTTCGCGGCGGGTACGCCGCCTAACAAGATTCCCTTGCCGTTCTGCGGCTGGTGCAACAGGGTCGTCGCGTATTGCATCGAGAGCCGGCCCGCGATGTCGCTCATCGGCGCCAGCAGCGGCAGCCGGCCCGCGCGATCCTCGACCGTTTCGAACGCGACCGCGGTGAGCCCGATCGAGCACAGGCGCCGGGTGAGCTCGGGCAATGCCGCCAGGTGCAGGTAACAGAACAGCAGGTGATCCTTGCGCAGCCGGTCGAGGTCCGGTTCGATCGGCTCCTTCACTTTCACGATGAGCTGCGCCTTCGCGTACAACTGATCCGCGTCGGGCAGCACCGTCACGCCCACATCACGAAAAGCCTGGTCGCCATAACCGCTCTTCTCGCCCGCCTGCGATTCGACGAACACTTCGTGTCCGCCGCGCACGAGTTCGACACAGGCCGCGGGAATCAATCCGACTCGCCCCTCACGGGGTTTCAACTCACGGGGAATGCCAATACGCATGGGGTGTCCGTTAACATGTGACCGGCCGAAAGACGGCGCGCTCCGCCTGGCCGGATCGATGCAAATGTCGAATTGAAACTTGAAAGCAGCGCCGCGCGCGCAAATAACCGGCAAAACGCCACTGAATGATCGAAATTATACATGACCACCCCTCGCCATAATTCCCTCGTCATCCTCGGTTCCGGCCCCGCCGGTTACTCCGCCGCGGTCTATGCCGCACGCGCCAACCGCAAACCCCTGTTGATCACCGGCGTCGAACAAGGCGGCCAATTGATGACGACCACCGAGGTGGACAACTGGCCGGGCGACGCACACGGACTCACCGGTCCGGTCCTCATGGAACGCATGCAGGCGCATGCCGAACGCTTCTCGACCGAAATCGTGAACGATCACATTCATACCGTGGATTTCTCGAAGCGTCCGTTCACGCTTACGGGAGACTACGGTTCGTATACCTGCGATGCGCTGATCATCGCGACCGGCGCGTCCGCGAAGTACCTCGGTATCCCGTCCGAGGAGAAATTCCGCGGCAAGGGGGTGTCGGCCTGCGCGACCTGCGACGGTTTCTTCTACAAGGGACATCGCGTCGTGGTCGTCGGCGGCGGAAACACCGCGGTCGAGGAGGCGCTCTATCTATCCAACCTCGCGAGCCACGTGACGGTCGTTCACCGCCGCGACAAGTTCCGCGCGGAGAAGATCCTGCAGGACCGCCTGTTCGCGCTCGAGAAGACCGGCAAGGTGCGCATCGCGTGGAATCACACGGTCGATGAAATCGCCGGCGACGACACGGGCGTCACGGGCGTGCACATCAAACCCACTCAGCACGGCGGCACGATCGAAACGCTTGACGTCACCGGCGCGTTCATCGCGATCGGACATACGCCGAACACCGGCATCTTCGCCGGCCAACTCGACATGCGCGACGGATACATCAAGGTGAAGAGCGGTACCGAAGGCAACGCCACCGCGACCAGCGTGCCGGGCGTGTTCGCCGCGGGCGACGTCGCCGATCACGTGTATCGTCAGGCCATCACTTCCGCCGGATCCGGTTGCATGGCGGCCCTCGATGCGGACAAGTATCTCGACCAGCATTTCGGCCATTGACCCGGCCGCCTGGGACGCGCTCGACGCAGGCGGTTCTCCGTTCCTGCGCCATGCGTTCCTCGCGGCGCTCGAAGACAGCGGCTGCGTCGGGCCGCGCACCGGTTGGCAGCCCGCCCCGATCACGCTGCACGACGAACACGGACTCGCCGCGGCCGCGCCCGCCTACATCAAGGCCCACTCCTTCGGCGAGTTCGTGTTCGATTTCTCCTGGGCGCAGGCGTATTCGCACCACGGACTCGAGTACTACCCGAAGCTCGTGCTCGGCGTCCCGTTCACGCCCGCGAGCGGCGCGCGGCTGCTGATCCGGCCCGGCCTCGACGCGTCTCGCATGCGCACCGCGCTGATCGACGCGATTCGCGCGTTCGCGGAGGAGCGCGATCTTTCCTCGATCCATGGCCTGTTCGTATCCGACGCGGACCGCGAGGCATTCGCCGCGGCCGGCTGGCTCGCGCGCCGCGACGTGCAGTTCCACTGGCACAACGACGGCTACCGGGATTTCGATCACTACCTCGAGAGCTTCACGGCGGACAAGCGCAAGAAGGCGAAACGGGAACGGCGCCGGGTCGCCGAAGACGGCATCACGTTCGAAACCTTATGGGGCAGCCAGCTCGATCGCGCCACCATCGACGAGGCATTCGACCTGCATCGCGATACGTTCCTGCGACATGGCAACGAGCCCTATCTCAATCGCGCATTCTTCAGGTCGCTGCCGAAGACCGCGGGCGACACGTTCATGATCAAGCGCGCGCGCTGCGCCGGCGAGACGGTGGCGGCCGCGATGTTCTTCTGGAGTCCCGAGGCGCTGTATGGACGTTACTGGGGAGCCAGTGAGCTGCATCACAGCCTGCACTTCGAAACCTGTTATCACCAGGGCATCGAGTTCTGCATCGAGCGTGGCATCGCGCGTTTCGAGCCGGGGACACAGGGCGAACACAAGGTCAGCCGCGGCTTCGTGCCCGCGGACACCTGGTCGACGCACTGGATCGTCGATCCACGGTTCCGGGCCGCCATTGCCGATGCGCTGCGGCGCGAAGACCCCCACGTGAAGAACTACGCACGCGAAATCGCCCAGCACGTGCCCTACCGCGATGGACGACGCGCCGCGCGGCAAGCTGGTTCAAAATGACGGGCCGTGAACAAGACGATCACATGGCTTGCGCCCGAAGGTGACCGGGAGTGGTTTCCCCCGATCGACCACGCGCTCGATGAACCCGAGGGACTGCTGGCGGCCGGCGGAGACCTGTCACCGACCCGACTCCTGGCCGCGTACCGTCGTGGGATTTTTCCCTGGTATTCGGCCGGCCAGCCGGTGTTGTGGTGGTCGCCTGACCCGCGCGAGATCCTGCTGCCCGCGGAATTCAAATGTTCGCGTAGCCTCGCGAAAACACTGCGGAATCGGGGCTTCGAAACAACGTTTGACCGCGACTTCCCGGCGGTGGTGCGCGCCTGCGCGGCGCGGCGTGAAAATTCCACCGGCACGTGGATCACACCCGAGATGCACGCGGCCTATTGCTTGTTGCATACACAGGGTCACGCGCACAGCGTCGAGGTGCGCCTGTCGGGCGAACTGGTCGGCGGACTCTATGGAGTGCTGATGGGCCGGGTGTTTTTCGGCGAATCCATGTTCAGCCGCGAACGCGACGCATCGAAGGTGGCGCTGGCCTGGCTCGCCGAGCGAGGCGCTGTTGCGGGGCTCACACTGATCGACTGCCAGCTACCTACCCCACACCTGCGGTCCCTGGGCAGCAAGCCGGTCAGTCGCCGCGAATTCAGCGCGCTGATTGCCGAGGCCGTGAAGGGCCCCGACGTGCCGTTGTTCTCCGTTTCCTGAAAATTGCTCCCCGGCAGCACTTTTCTGGCAGAATTCGCGGCCTTCCAGGGTGCCACAGGTTCCGGATGTCGAAAGAAGATGCGATTCAGATGGAAGGCGAAGTCGTCGAGACTCTGCCTAACACCACTTTCCGTGTGAAG
>JAEZCN010000064.1 GCA_023433515.1 Pseudomonadota bacterium | reverse complement strand
ACGTCGACGTGACCGAGCAGCTCGTGCAGATGATCACCGCGCAGCGCAACTTCCAGGCGAACGCGCAGATGATCAGCACGGCCGACTCGATCCAGCAGACCATCATGAACATCCGGTAAGGACCGGGAGAGGTAGCTAGTCATGGATCGCATGCTCTACGTGGCGATGACGGGCGCGAAGGAAACCCTGCGCGCGCAAGGCGTCAACAACCACAACCTCGCCAACGTCAGCACGAACGGCTTTCGTGCCGACCTGGCGGCGTTCCAGAGCCGCGCGGTCGACGGCACGGGCTACGCCTCGCGCGTCTACGCCACCAACGGCTCCGTCGGCTGGGACGACACCAGCGGCGCGTTGCTGACGACCGGTCGCGATCTCGACGTCGCGGTCAACGGCCAGGGCTTCATCGCCGTGATGGGACCGGACGGGCGCGAGGCCTACACGCGCGCCGGCAACCTGCAGGTGGATCCGACCGGCCAGCTCATGACCGCCACGGGACGTCCCGTGCTCGGCGACGGCGGCCCGATCAACATTCCGCCATATTCCTCGATCTTCTTCGCGCGCGACGGATCGATCTCGATCGTTGCGCAGGGACAGACCCCCGACACGACCGCGACGGTGGGCCGCATCAAGCTCGTCAACCCGGCGACCGAAGCGGTCGAGCGCGGCGAGGACGGACTGTTCCGCATGAAGGACGGCAGCGACGCGCCGGCCGAGGCGGCCGTGCAGTTGAGCTCGGGCGTGCTCGAGGCGAGCAACGTCAACGCCGCCGCCGCGATGGTCAACATGATCGAGCTCGCGCGGCAGTTCGAGATGCAGGTCAAGGCGATCCGCACCGCCGAAGAGAACGGCGCCGCCGCCGCCCAGTTGTTGCGCATGGGCTGATGCCCGCCGCCTAACCAGATTCCAGGAGAACACACATGAATCCAGCATTGTGGGCCGCCAAGACCGGACTCGACGCGCAGCAGACGCGCCTCGCGGTCACCTCCAACAACCTCGCCAACGTGAGCACCAGCGGCTTCAAGAAAGGCCGCGCCGTGTTCGAAGACCTGCTGTACCAGAACGTGCGGCAGGCGGGCGGTTCGACCTCGCAGGACACGCAGGCGCCTTCCGGTGTGCATCTCGGAACCGGTGTGCGCGTGGTCGCCACCGAGAAACTCTACACGCAGGGCGGTCTCACGCAGACCAGCAATGCGCTCGACGTGGCCATCGAAGGGCGCGGCTTCTTCCAGATCCAGCTTCCGGATGGCAACACCGCGTACACGCGCGACGGCAGCTTCCAGTTGTCCTCGCAAGGCCAGATGGTGACCTCGAGCGGCTACATCCTGCAGCCGGGCATCAGCATTCCCGAAGGCGCGCAGAGCATCACGATCGGCCGCGACGGCACGGTCGGCGTGCGCGTGGCGGGCCAGGCCGCGCCGGTGACGGTGGGCCAGCTGCAGCTCACGGACTTCGTGAATCCCGCGGGCCTGCAGCCGCTCGGCGAAAACCTGCTGGTCGAAACCGCCGCGAGCGGTCCGGCGCAGACGGGCACGCCCGGCCAGAACGGTCTCGGCGCGACGACGCAGGGTTCGGTCGAGTCCTCGAACGTCAACGTCGTCGAGGAGCTCGTCAACATGATCGAGACGCAGCGTGCGTACGAAATGAACTCCAAGGCCATCTCGACCGCTGACCAGATGCTCGAATACGTGAACAACCAGTTATGAGCTTCGCCGAACGCAACCTGATGATCGCCTTCGTGGTCGCGCTGGGGCTGGTGCTCACCGGCTGCGCGACGATGCCCGACGATGCCAGCCACTTCGAACCGACGTGGCCCAGCGACGCGGACATGCCGAAGCCGACGCACGGCTCCATCTACGCGCAGGGCACCGAGGTGTCGCTGTGGGAGAACGTCACCGCGCGCAACGTGGGCGACACGCTCACGATCCGCCTCGAAGAGAACACCAGCGCGCAGAAGTCCGCGAGCACGACGACCAGCAAGTCGAGCGAAGCGGCGCTGGCCGGTCCGACGGTGTTCGGCCGTCCGGTGACGGTCAACGGCACGCCGATCCTCGAAGGTTCGCTGAACAACGAGTCGAGCTTCGCCGGCAACGGCGCGAGCAAGCAGAGCAATGCGCTCGACGGCGAGATCAGCGTGACCGTCGCCAAGCGCTTCCCGAACGGCAACCTGCTCGTGCGCGGGCAGAAGCTGGTCACGATCAATTCCGGCCGCGAATACGTGCGCGTGCAGGGCATCGTGCGTCCCTCGGACATCGCGCCCGACAACTCCGTGGTCTCGTGGAGGGTCGCGGACGCATACATCTCTTATGGCGGGCAGGGCACGGTGGCGAACGCCAGCAAGCCCGGCTGGCTGTATCGCTTCTTCAATTCGCCGCTGACGCCATTCTGATGAACAGATTGAAAAGGACCTGGACCATGCGCCGCCGTTTGCGTGATTCGATCATCTGCGCCGCGTTGCTGCCGCTCATGGCCGTGACGGCCCACGCCGAGCGCGTCAAGGATCTCGCCTCGGTGCAGGGCGTGCGCAGCAACCAGCTCATCGGCTACGGTCTCGTGGTTGGTCTCGATGGCACGGGCGATCAGACGAGCCAGGCGCCGTTCACGATCCAGAGCATCAAGAACATGCTGGTGCGCTTCGGCGTCACCATCCCGCCGAACGCGAATCCGCAGCTCAAGAACGTCGCGGCCGTGACGGTACACGCCGACCTGCCGCCGTTCGCGAAGCCCGGCCAGAACATCGACGTGACCGTTTCGTCGATCGGCAACGCCGGCAGCCTGCGCGGCGGTAGTTTGATCATGACGCCGCTGCGCGGCGCGGACGGACAGGTCTACGCGATGGCGCAGGGCAGCCTGGTCGTGGGCGGCTTCGGCGTCTCCGGCAAGGACGGCTCGCGCATCGCGGTCAACGTGCCTTCCGCGGGCCGCGTACCCAACGGCGCGACGGTCGAGCGCGAAGTGTCGACGGGTTTCGATTCGACGCCGTACGTGATCCTCAATCTCCACACGCCGGACTTCACGACGACGGCGCGCCTGGTGGAAGGCATCAACCGGCTGCTCGGCGATGCGACCGCGCAGGCGATCGACGGCGTGTCGGTCCGGGTCGCCGCGCCGGCGGATCCGAACCAGCGCATCGCCTATCTATCCACGCTCGAGCAGATCGAGATCGAGCCGGGCGATGCTCCCGCGCGAGTCATCGTGAATTCGCGCACCGGCACCGTGGTCATCGGTTCGCGCGTGCGCGTGATGCCGGCGGCCGTGGCGCACGGCTCGCTGTCGGTGACGATCAGCGAACGCGCGTCGGTCAGCCAGCCGAATGAATTCGCGCAGGGCCAGACGGTGGTCGTGCCCGAGAGCTCGCTCAACGTTCATCAGCCCGATGCACGCATGTTCGTGTTCGACGCGGGCGTCGATCTCAACGACATCGTGCGCGCGGTCAACCAGGTGGGCGCGGCGCCGGGCGATCTCGTCGCCATTCTCGAGGCGCTCAAGGAATCCGGCGCATTGCGCGCCGAACTGATCGTCATCTGACCATGGTGTCGCGCGTCGATCCATCGCTGGTACCGCTTGCGCAGCGCGCGAACACGTCGCGTCCCGCCGACGCGACCGACTTCAAGCAGTTCGCCGAACTGCGCCGCGGCGCTGGCGCGAACGACCCGGCCACGTTGCGCGAGGTCGCGCGCCAGTTCGAAAGCCTCTTCACGAAGATGATGCTCGAGAGCATGCGCAGCGCGAGCTTCGGTGATCCGATGTTCGGCAGCGACCAGGTCGACATGTACCAGGACATGATGGACGACCAGCTCGCCGTGCAGCTTTCACAAGGCAAAGGCCTCGGCCTCGCCGACATGCTCATCCGTCAGCTGAGTTCCGCCGGATCGGTGCCTGGCACCGAAACCCGGCAAAACTCCGTGTCGGCGGAGCAGCGGGCGAAGTTCCTGGAGGACATCCGGCCGCATGCCGAGGCCGCCGCTCGTGAGCTCGGAGTCGATCCGCGCGGCATCATCGCGCAGGCGGCGCTCGAAACGGGGTGGGGCACTTCGCAGCCGACCGATGCCTCCGGCAAGAGTCACAACCTGTTCGGCATCAAGGCCGGCGCCTCCTGGCGCGGCGCGAGTGTCGAATCGGAAACGCAGGAATATGTCGCAGGCGTGCCGGGTCGCGAGAACGCGCGTTTCCGTGCCTACGGGAGTCTCGCGGAAAGCGTGGGTGATTATGTCCGCTTGCTGCGCGACAACCCGCGTTACGCCGCCGCGCTCAACACCGGCACGGACGTACGCGCCTTCGCGACCGCGCTGCAGAAAGGTGGCTACGCCACCGATCCCGAATACGCGAACAAACTAACGGCGGTCGCCGCGCAATTGCCGGGGTTCGTCGATGACACGCGCTTGCCGCGTGATGTGAATCAGTTCAAGTCGGACGCCGCGGCGCCGATACCGACGCAGGAGCCGATGACCCATGGCTGACATGCTTGGAACGGGCCTTTCGAGCCTGCGCGCACTGCAACGCGCGCTGGACACGACCGCCCACAACATTGCGAACGTTTCGACGCCGGGTTACACCCGCCAGCGCGTCGACTTCGCCACGCGCACGCCACAGGCCTTCGGTCCCAACTGGATCGGCAGCGGTGTCAATGCGACCGCCGTGCGCCGCGTCTATGACGAGTTCGTGGCCCAGCAGGTGCGCACCTCGGGCAGCAATCTCGCGCGCCTCGATGCATTCGCGACCGAAGCGGGGCGCCTCGACAACCTGCTCGGTGACACTTCCAACGGCCTCTCGACCGCGTTGCAGGGCTTCTCCGACGCGATCAACGAGATTTCCAGCACGCCGGCCTCGATCCCCGCGCGGCAGGTATTGCTCGCACAGGCCAACGCGCTCACCGAGCGCCTGCGCGGCTACGACGCGCGCCTGCGCGACATGTCCGCGAGCGTGGACACGCGCATCGCCGGCGAAGCCAGCGAAATCACCGGCCTCGCGCGCGGCATCGCGAAACTCAACGGCGACATCGCCGTCGCGATCAATCAGACCGGACGTCCGCCCAACGATCTGCTCGATCAGCGCGATGCGATGATCGACGAACTTTCCTCGAAGATCGGCGTGACGGTCGTCGCCGAAGGCGATGCCTTCGTGAACGTCTTCGTCGGCACCGGCCAGCCGCTGGTGCTCGGCACGACGTCCTCGCAATTCACGACCGCGGCCGACCCGCTCGATCCCGAACGCGTCCAGCTCGCGCTGCAGACGCAGGGCGGCACGGTCGACATCTCGCGCAGCGTTTCGGGCGGCACGCTCGGCGGACTGCTCGACTGGCGCCGCGAGATGCTGGATCCGGCGCGCAACGAGCTCGGCCGCATCACGCTCGCCGTCGCGAACCAGGTCAACGAGCAGCACCGCAAGGGCATGGACCTCACCGGCGCGATGGGCGGCCACTTCTTCAACGTCGGCGGCGTGAACGTGGTCAGCGCGACCGCGAACTCGAGCAACGCGACGGCGAGCGCCACGCGCGTGGATCTCGGCGCCGTGACGCCGTACGACTACGTGGTGACCAACACCGGCACCGGCTACTCGGTGCGACGCCTGGATACGGGCGCTTCCGTGGGTTTCACCGGCGCCGGCACCGCGCTCGATCCGATCCGTGTCGACGGACTCGAAATCGTCGTGGGCGCGGGTTCGGTAACGGGCGACCAGTTCGTCGTTCATCCGACGCGCAACGTGATGTCGGGGTTGTCGGTGGCGATCACGGATGCCGCGCGCATCGCGGCCGCCGCGCCGATACGCGGCGCCGCCGCGAGCACCAACACCGGCACCGGCACGATCACCGCGGGCGAGGTGCTGAACGCATCCGATCCCGTGACGCTCACCTCGCCGGTGGACATCGAGTTCACCTCGGCGACGACGTACACGATCAACGGCGGCGCGCCGCAGCCCTACACGGCGGGCGACCCCATCGACTTCAACGGCTGGCGGGTGCGCATCAGTGGAACGCCCGCGGCCGGCGACACCTTCACGGTGCGCAACAACGCGGGCGCGGTCGGCGACAACCGCAATGCGTTCGCGCTGGCGGATGCGATGAACGCGGGCGTGCTCGAGACCGGCACCGTCTCGGTCACGCAGGCGGTCGAACGCTTCACGGGCAACCTGGGCCTGCAGACGCGCGCCGCGCAGATGAGCCGCGACGCGGAAGCCCTGGTCAACGAGGGCGACATCGCCGCCCGCGACGCGATCTCCGGCGTGAACCTCGACGAGGAGGCGGCCAACATGCTGCGTTTCCAGCAGGCGTACGCGGCCGCGGCGCAGATCATCGCGATCTCCGGCCAGATGTTCGACACGCTGATCAACGCGGTGCGGAGGTAAGTCATGCGTCTATCCACCGCCGGAATGCACCGGACCAGCATCAGCGCGATCCTCGAGCAGCAGGTGCGTCTCTCGAAGACGCAGCAGCAGATCACCACCGGCAAGAAATTCCAGACCGCCGCGGAAGATCCGATCGGCGCGACTCGCGTGGCGGGCCTCGAGCGCAAGCTCGCGGACAACGCGCAGTACGAACGCAATTCC
Source organism: Pseudomonadota bacterium (assembly GCA_023433515.1). Classification (GTDB taxonomy): domain Bacteria; phylum Pseudomonadota; class Gammaproteobacteria; order Steroidobacterales; family Steroidobacteraceae; genus CADEED01. Next base: position 1,251 of record JAEZCN010000064.1, on the reverse strand, counting down.
AACATCGTCCAGGCTCGCCTGAGCTACGAGGAACAGACGCTCGCCGACATCACCTCGGTGCTGCAGAGCGCGCGCGACTCGACCCTGGCCGGTGCGAACGCCACGCTCGGCCAGGCCGAGCGCAACATGATCGCCAACCAGGTGCGGCAGAATCTCGCGGCCCTCATGGAAATGGCGAATCGGCAGGATGCCGGCGGCGAGTACCTGTTCGCCGGTACGTCGACTTCGACCCGGCCGTTCGCGCAGGGCTCGGGCGGAGTCCTCTACCAGGGCGACCACACGACGCGGCAGATTCGCATCAGCAGCACCCAGTCGCTGACCGACGTGCACGCCGGCCCGGATGTCTTCATGGGTATCGCGGAACGCAATGGCTTGTTCCGCACGACGGTCTCGGCCGGCAACACCGGCAACGCGACCATCAGCGTGGGCGATGTGACCGATCGCTCGGCCTGGGTCGCGGGAAACTACACGCTGGAATTCACCAGCGACACCGACTGGCAGGTGGTCGACGACAGCACGCCGACGCCGCTGGTGATCGCGTCGGGCACGGGATTCACCTCGGGTCAGAGCATCGGTTTCCTGGGGGTGAGCGTGGCCGTCACCGGCGCGCCGGCCGCGAACGATTCATTCGGCATCACGCCCGCGCAGAACACCGACATCTTCTCCATGCTCGACGAGCTGGCGCGCACCCTCGAAGGGGATGCCGCCATCGCGGGTAGTGAGGCGGCGTTCCGCACCCAGATCGGCGCCGCCCTCTTGAACCTCGACTCCGCGCTCGATCGCGTAGTCAGCGTCCGCGCCGAAGTGGGTACGCGGCTCCAGGCCCTGGACACCGCCGCGGACTTCCGCGAATCGGAGGAAGTCGACCTGAAGGCGTTGATTTCCGGCATCCGCGACGTCGACTACGCCTCGGCGATCAGCCAGCTGAGCCAGCAATACACGGGTCTGCAGGCCGCCCAGGCCGCCTATTCGAAGTTCGCGCAACTGTCGCTATTCGACTACCTCTGATTTGTTGCGCAGCGGTGTGAGCCGCTGCGCATTTTGCCTCCCGGAAACCCGGACCCCCTCAAGCTCCCACACCGGTCGCCGTTAACCAACACGAACAGCGCACTGGCAGGTTTACGCCGCAGCGCAACCCCGCCGGTTGGCTTAACCGGATGTTAGAAACGAAAAGGTTTACAGGAGCAATCAAATGGCACTTGTCATCAACACCAACGTGATGTCGCTGAATGCCCAGCGCAATCTGTCGAC
>JAEZCN010000023.1 GCA_023433515.1 Pseudomonadota bacterium | reverse complement strand
TCTGGATTTCGTTGGTGCGCTTCGACTCGTAGAGCGCGCGCAGGATGTTGCGGCCGATGCGTCCGTAACCGTTGATACCTACTTTGATCGCCATCTTTCCCGTTCCTTTTTAACGTCTTTACGTCGTGTCAAATCAAGAAGACAGAAGTTGCTCGAGCTGCGCCTTGACCTCGGCACTCGTCAGGCCGAAATGCTTGAAGAGGTCGGGGCCCTTGCCCGAAGCGCCGAACTGGTCGATGCCCATGACGCGGCCGGCGCTGCCGACATAGCGCCACCACGACTGCGTCGTGCCCGCCTCGACGGCGAGGCGTCGCGTGACCGAGGCCGGCAGCACGCTTTCGCGATACGGCGCGGGCTGCGCGTCGAACGCCTCGCAGCAGGGCATCGAAACCAGCCGCACGCGTTTGCCCGCGGCCTGCAGTTCCTTCACCGCCTCGGCCGCGAAACCGACCTCGGAACCCGTCGCGATCACGATGGCTTCCGGCGGACCGTTGCTGTCGATGAGCACGTAGCCGCCCTTGCGCAGCGCGACCAGTTGCTCGGGCGTGCGCGCCTGCTGCGGCAGGCCCTGGCGCGTAAAGATCAGCGCGGTCGGGCCATTCTTGCGCTCGAGCGCCGCGACCCAGGAGGCCGCCGATTCGACGGCATCGCATGGACGCCAGATGTGCAGGTTCGGCATCGCGCGCAGGCTGGCGAGATGTTCGATCGGCTGGTGCGTCGGACCGTCTTCACCGAGGCCGATCGAATCGTGCGTGTAGACCAGCGACACCGGCAGATGCTGCAGGGCGGCGAGCCGGACCGCGTTGCGCGCGTAGTCCGAGAACACGAGGAACGTCCCGCCATACGGACGGAAGCCGCCGTGTTCGGTGAGGCCGTTCATGATCGCGGTCATGCCGAATTCGCGCACGCCGTAATAAACGTAGTTGCCCTTGAAGTTGTCGACCGTCAGGTCGACCGAGTCCTTGCGCTTCGTGTTCACCGAGCCGGTGAGATCCGCCGAACCGCCGAGCATCTCGGGTAGTTTGGGGCCGAGCACGTTGAGCGCGACCTGCGAGGACGCGCGCGTCGCCTGCGCGCCGGTGACGGCCGCGCCCGCGGCGTACGCCGCCTGCACGATCTCGCTCCAGTCCGCCGGCAGATCGCCCTTCATGCGGCGCTCGAATTCCGCGCCCTCGGCGGGGAATTCACGCTTGTAGCGCTTGAAGATGCGGTTCCACTTCTTCTCGGCCGCGGCGCCCGCTTCCTTGTGATCCCACGCGGCGCGGATGTCGTCGGGCACGACGAAGGGCGGATGTTCCCAGCCCAGCGTCTTGCGCGCGTTCGCGACTTCCTCGGGGCCGAGCGCCTCGCCGTGCGCGGACTTGGTGCCCTGCTTGTTGGGCGCGCCCCAGCCGATGATGGTCTTCGTGCAGATCAGCGTCGGCTGATCCTTGCGCGCGCGGGCCTTCTTGATGGCCGCGGCGACCGCGTCGCTGTCGTGGCCATCGACGTTCTTGATGACGTGCCAGCCGTACGCCTCGAAACGCTTCGGCGTGTCGTCGGTGAACCAGCCGGCGACCTTGCCGTCGATCGAGATGCCGTTGTCGTCCCAGAAGCAGATGAGCTTGCCGAGCTTGAGGTGCCCGGCGAACGAGGCGGCCTCGTGCGAGACGCCTTCCATGAGGCAGCCGTCGCCGAGGAAACAATACGTATGGTGATCGACCAGCGCGATCCCTTCGCGGTTGTACTGCGCGGCTAACAACTTCTCGGCGAGCGCGAGGCCCACCGCGTTCGCGAAACCCTGGCCCAGCGGACCCGTCGTGGTCTCGATGCCCATGTCGAGATCGCGCTCGGGATGGCCCGCGGTGCGCGCGCCGAGCTGACGGAAGTTGCGCAGCTCGTCGATGCCCACCGGGTAGCCGGACAGATGCAACAGGGAATACAGCAGCATCGAGCCGTGGCCGTTCGAGAGGACGAACCGGTCGCGGTTCCACCATCTCGGATTGCCGGGATTGTGCCTGAGCACGTCGCGCCAGAGCACTTCGGCAATGTCGGCCATGCCCATCGGCGCCCCGGGATGTCCCGAGTTCGCGGCCTGGACGGCGTCCATCGAAAGCGCACGGATGGCATTGGCCAGCGTTCGCCGGCTCAGTGAGGGGTTTGTGGTATCCATAAAAGGGCGCGCATTGTCCGCTACGTGGGGGGTGGGGGCAACCCGGAAACGCTGAAAAGCGCCCCTGCCGGCCGCGCCCTGTCCGGGGGCGCCATGCCGGCGCAGGTGTCAGGCGTTCATTAGTCTCCCGGACATCGTCCGACGGCGTCGCCGCGGGCGCCCGGAAGGCTCCGTCAGGCGCGCTCGGAGAGCACGATCCACTTGTCCGACAGCAACGGCGCGGACACCCGGATGATTTCGCGGATCGCGAGGCCGGCCTGCCGGAACTCCTCGTGGAGATCGGCGGTCGACACACGGGACAGCGGCGTGCGACCGATGCCTAACTTCCCGAGGGTGTGTGAAGCAACGTAACGGAACGTGTACTTGTGCCGATAGTCGACGATGACCCAGCGGCGCGAGACGCGCGCGAACTCGCGCAACATCCGCACGCGCGTGACCGGATCAACGTGCATCATGAAGCGGATGCTCACGACGCAGTCGAGCGAATCGTCGAGCAATGGAAGCGCTTCCGCGTTGGCCTGAACGTAACCGCGGATCGGAGGTTGTTTGCCCTCCGCCATCTGCGGCTGCGGAATGGTGGCCGCCTTCTGCAGCATCTCGAGGGAGATGTCGCTGCCGACGATTTCGTAACCTTCGCGCGCCATCGCGCCCGTGAAGCGGCCCGTGCCGCACGGCAGGTCCAGGATCGTGTGCACGCCCGTCGTCTTCGACAGCGCCTTGCGGATCGCGGCCCACTTGCGGGCATTGCGCTTCTGGCGTTCGGGCGAGCTGAAGCGGTGGAAGTCGTAGTCTTCCGCGACAGTCGCGCTGCGATAGAAATCGCGCTTGTAGTCGTAGCCGTCTTTGCGCGGCCGGCTCGGATCGCTCTTGCCCGGTCTCTTCATGGCGGACGACACTTTAACAATTTACCAATGTGTATCCCGATTTTTTGTAAGACGCCTTCCAGAGTCGCGTTATGACGACGCCGTTTCACGTTTTCTTCGAGGTAGTTTGCGACCTGGTTCACCACCATGCAGCGTCGGGTCGGATGCCGTGACGCGCATCACCCGCCGCATCGCCGCATGTTTGTAGAGTTCCGCCGAATGAGTGCCATCCGAGTCATCCAGTTCACCGATCCCCACCTGTTTGGCGATGCGTCGGCGACGCTGCGCGGCGTCAACACGCTCGAGACGCTCGAGCGCACGCTCGCGGACGCTTCCGGTCACCTGGCCGTGGCCGATGCCATCCTCGTCACGGGCGATCTCGTGCAGGATGACGCGACGGGTTACGCCAGTTTCCGCCGGTTGTTCGCGCGCTACGGCAAGCCCGTGTTGTGCATTCCCGGCAACCACGATTTCGTCCCGCAGATGCGCGAGGCGCTCGCCGACCGGCCGTTCGAACTGGATGGCCCGGTGGACATCGGCGCGTGGCGTATCGTGTTGCTCGACAGCGTCGTGCCCGCCCAGGCGGGTGGCCGGATTTCGAGCGAGATGCTGACGAAGCTCGACGAGGATCTCGGCCGCGCGCGCCAGCGGCACGCGATGGTCTGCCTGCATCATCATCCGATCGCGATGCAGAGCCGGTGGCTCGACAACGTCGGCCTCGCCAACGCCAACGAGTTCTGGTCCGTCATCGACAGTCACCCGCAGGTGAAAGCCGTAGTCTGGGGTCACGTGCACCAGGCATTCGAGGGTGCGCGCCGCGGCGTGCGCCTGCTCGCGACGCCTTCGACCTGCGCGCAGTTCCAGCCGCGTTCCGATCAATTCGTCATCGACGCCCTGCCGCCCGCCTATCGACTGCTCACGATGCATTCGAACGGCGCGATCGACACTGGCGTGCATTTCCTGACTGCCGCAGAATCCGCGGCATGAAATCCTTCCATGCGCCGCGGCGGGGCCTGTCTATCGGCCTCGCGGGCCTGCTGCTGTTGCAGTGGGCTTGCGGCGTCGCGCAGGCGAGCGGTGAAACCGCCGTCTGGTCCGTCAAGGGCGAGCGCAACACCGTCTACCTCGCGGGCTCGGTGCACGCGTTGCCGAAGGATCACGCCCGGTTCTCTCCCCAACTCGAGCGAGCCTACGCCGCGGCGTCGGTTGTCTACATGGAAGTCGACCTCGACGACATGGACCCGCTCGAGGCGATGCAATTCGTGACGCTGCGCGGCACGTTGCCGCAGGACCAGTCCCTCGCCGACCTGGTCGGCGCGGAACGTTATGCGCGCGTCAACCAGACGGCGCTGTCGCTCGACGTGCCCGAGATCGTGATCCAGCGCCTCGAGCCATGGGCCGCCGCGATGGTGCTCACGCAGTTCGCGTTGCAGAAGTCGGGATTCGACCCGCAGCTCGGCATCGACATGCAGCTCGTGGATCGCGCGCGCGCGGAAGGCAAGCCGATCGAGGGACTCGAGACCGTGATCGACCAGTTGAGCATCTTCGATGCGCGCAGCATGGAAGAGCAGACGCGTTTCCTGCTCGAGTCGGTCGACGACATGCCCACGCTCGAACGCGACCTCGCACGCCTGATCGAGTCCTGGCGCGCGGGCGACATGCGCGGACTCGAGCGAGAATTCAAGAAAGAACGTGCGCAGGCGCCCGGCCTCTACGACGAGTTGCTCGGCGCGCGCAATCGCAAGTGGATGCCGAAAATCGTCGATCTGCTCGACGACGACCAGGACTACCTCGTCGTGGTCGGCACACTGCACTTCGTTGGTCGCGACGGCCTCCTCGCGCTGCTCAAGCGCGCGGGCTACAAGGCGAACCAGTTGCCCGCGGCGCCCGCGGCCGCCACGCGCTGATATTTCGCGAGGACGCAGGGAGCCGTGCGCAGCTTCGCGATCTTCCTCTGCCTGATCGCGCTCGCGCTCGCGGGCATCGCCGTGCTCGCCTATCCCGCCTGGGAACTCACCCAGTCGCTCGGCTTCGGTTTCAAATTCCACCGCGTCGCGAGCCGTATCGCGATGCTGACGTTCTTCGTGGGATTCCTGTTCGTCGCGCGGCGGCTGCACGTGGCGGATCGCGTGAGCCTCGGCTACGGACTGCCCGCGCGCGATTTCCTGCGCGAGCTCGCGAAGGCGTTCGTGCTCGGCGCCGTGCTGATGCTGCCGGTGTTACTGACCATGGTCGCGCTCGACATGCGCGCGCTGAAGCCGACCATCGATCTCGACGCGGGTGGATGGACTTCGCTGATCCTCATGGCGATCGGTACGGGACTCGTGGTCGCGCTGCTCGAGGAGACCGTGATGCGCGGCATCATGCACACGGCGATCGCGCGCGAATCGGGCGCGGTGCGCGCCATCGTGCTCGTGTCGCTGGTGTACGCGGCATCGCATTTCTTCGCGAAGACGCGCATTCCACCCGAGCAGGTGGACGCCGGCTCCGGGCTCGTCATGTTGTCGGGACTGTTGCGCAGTTTCGCGGAGCCACTCGCCATTCTCGATGCATTCCTGTGCCTGACCGCGGTGGGCGTCATCCTCGGCGTCGTGCGGCAACTCACCGGGAACATCGCCGCCTGCATGGGCCTGCATGCGAGCTGGGTCGCGATCATCGCCGTCGTGCGCGAGACGTCGGTACGCGACGAGTCCGGCCCGGCTGCGTTCCTGATGAGCGACTACGACGGCTTCATCGGCTGGATGGTGCTCTGTTGGACCATCGTGATCGGCTACGTCCTTTACCGTTGGTACGCCCGGTCGGTGCCGTCGGAAAAAAAGCCGAATTAGCGCGCGGCGTTGCCGTCTTAGCTCAGTTTCTTCTCACCCGGCACCAATTTCATCAAGGTCTCGAGACGCTCCAGAGGGTCGTGCATCTCGAGCAGGCCCTGCTTGTCGCCAGGCGCCAGCGGCAGTAGTTCGGCCAATCGTCCGCCGATCCATGCCGCGTCGTCGAGTTTGCGTTCGACGTGCGTGTACTGCGCCTCGAGGTCCTCGAGCGCGCTCTGCACGGTTTCGCGCAGGATCGCGCAGCTCGCCGGCAGCGGCAGCGCGGCTTCCTCGGGAAGCCAGTCTACTTCCGCCATGTTCAGGCCATCGTGCTCCCGCCATACGCGCCGCACGCGGAACTTGCGGTCGCCGATGCAGGATATGCCGAGCAGACCGTCCTTGAGCTTGAAGAAATCCACGATGCGGGCACTGCAGCCCACCGTCGCGGTCGTCGCGACTTCGCCGGCCTCGTCGCCTTCGTCGATGAGCACCACGCCGAACGGCCGCTCCTCGCGCATGCAGCGGCGGACCATGTCCGTGTAACGCGTTTCGAAGATGCGCAGCGGCAGCGGACCGCCGGGGAAGAGCACGGCATGGAGCGGAAACAGGGGAATGACGCTGTTCTCCGCGGTCATGGTCAGGACCTCCCCGCGAGCCTCTCGAGTAGCTTGCCGTGCAGTCCGCCGAACCCGCCGTTGCTCATGATGAGCACCTGGTCGCCGGACTTCGTCGTGCGCAGCAGGCCCTCGAGCAGGTCGTCCATGGTGCGCGCGAGATTGCCCTTGCTGCCGAGCGAGGCGACGACCGCGTCGGCGTCCCAGCCGAGATCCGGCGGCGCGTACATCCAGACCTCGTCGGCCGCGGCCAGCGACGGGGCGAGCGTGTCGCGATGCACGCCCATCTTCATGGTGGCCGATCGCGGCTCGAGCACGGCGACGATGCGCTTCCCGCCGACCTTGCGGCGCAGCCCGTCGAGCGTCAGCGCGATCGCGGTCGGGTGATGGGCGAAGTCGTCGTACACCGAGACTCCCTGCGCTTCTCCGCGCAGCTCGAGTCGCCGTTTCACGCCGCGGAACTCGGCCAGTGCCGCGATCGATTTCTCCGGCGGAATGCCGACGTGATGCGCGGCGGCGATGGCCGCCAGTGCGTTCTCCGCGTTGTGCGCGCCGAGCAGCGACCAGCGCAGCCGCCCGAGTTGCCCCGGCCCGTGGAACACTTCGAATTCGGAGAAATCCTGCGGCCCCTGTCCGGCGGGCATCCGCAACGTCCAGTTGGGCGGCGGCGGTGCGTCCGCGCCCTCGCGGCCCGGATCGTTCGAGAACGTCTCGCGGGGCGTCCATGCGCCCATCGCGAGCACCGTCGCGAGGTTCGGGTCGCGGTGATTCCAGAGAATGCGGCCGGACGGCGGAATCGTGCGCACCAGGTGGTGAAACTGTTTCTGGATCGCGCCGAGGTTCTCGTAGATGTCGGCGTGGTCGAATTCGAGATTGTTCAGGATCGCGGTGCGCGGACGGTAGTGCACGAACTTCGCGCGCTTGTCGAAGAACGCGGTGTCGTATTCGTCCGCCTCGATGACGAAATATTTCCGGCCGCCGAGCCGCGCGCTCACGGGAAAGTTTCCGGGAACGCCGCCGATCAGGAACCCGGGATCGAGCCCCGCGTGTTCGAGAATCCACGCGAGCATGCTCGACGTCGTGGTCTTGCCGTGCGTGCCCGCGACCGCGAGTACGTGCTGGTCGCGCAGCACCTCGCGCGCCAGCCACTCCGGTCCGGAGGTATAGGGAATCCCGCTGTCGAGCAACGCCTCGATCACCGGCACGCCGCGCGTCATGACGTTACCCACGACGACCACGTCCGGCCGCGGCGTGAGCTGCGCCGCCTCGAAGCCGCTCGTGAGCTCGATACCGAGCGCCTCGAGCTGCGTGCTCATGGGTGGATAGACGTTCCTGTCGGAGCCCGTGACACGATGCCCCGCGGCCTTGGCGATCGCGGCGATCCCGCCCATGAACGTGCCGCAGATGCCGAGAATGTGAACGTGCATGTATTTCCTAGAGCGACTTCACGGGGACGCCGAACAGCAACACGTAGACGATGGCGCCCGCGAGAGTCTGGCCGAGCATGAAGGCGACCGCCACGAACGTTGGCCACTCGAACGCGGCACGCACGATCCGCACCTGCACTATGAACATCCAGACGGCGAGCACCATGGTGACGATCAGGAGCGCGAACGGCGGCGGGACGTTCGGATCGTTCTTTTCCACGTATGGAAACAGCGCCCACGACATCGGCAGCAGCGCGGGCAGGAACAGCGCGCTCACGCCGAAAAGCGCGGTGATGGTCTGCACGAAGCGCTCTCGTTTCCGGGTGATGCGGAACGCGATGTCGAAGGACAGCAGCGTGACGATGGTTCCGACGAGGAGCCGCAACGGCCAGTCCGGCGGAGCGTTTGGAACCATCGACATCATCAGCGCATAGACGGCGAGATTCAGCGCGATGGCGCCCGCCATCAGCGCCGTCGAGGCCGGCAGGCTCTCGGGCCCGCGCCGCAACAGCGCGATGTCGCCGATGACGCCGAACAATGCGCGCAGATTCCCAAGCATAATGCGGCGAAGATTGTACACGTCACCCGGAGTCTCCAGACCTTGATGATCGACACCGCCGCGGCGCTCGCCGCGTTTTCCGACAAGTCACTGCGCGCCTCCACGCTTGCGCTCGACACGGAATTCATGCGCGAAAAAACCTACCGCGCGGAGTTGTGCCTGTTGCAGATCGCGGAGAACGGCGAAGCGGCATGCATCGATCCCATCGCGCTGCCGGACCTGTCCGCGCTCGTCCCCGCGCTGACCGCGCCGGGAATCGTGAAGATCATGCATGCGGCGCGCCAGGACCTCGAGGTGCTGCTGCCGGCCGTGGGGCTCGTGCGCCCGGTATTCGACACGCAGATCGCGGCCGCGCTTGCCGGTCATCCCGCGCAGATCGGCTACGCGGAGCTCGCGCGCCGACTGCTCGGCGTGGAACTCTCCAAGGCCCACACGCGCACCGACTGGTCGCGCCGACCGCTGTCGCCCGAGCAGCAGGAATACGCGCTCGACGACGTGCGGCATCTCGGCGCGTTGCGCGACAGCTTGTTAGAGACGCTCGCGTCGCGGAACCGCATCAGCTGGCTCGAAGAAGAGCTCTCCGCCCTCGGCAACGAGGACGTGCTGCGCGTCGCCCCGACCGACGCCTGGAAGAAGGTCAAGGGATTACCCACGCTCGATGCGGCGAGGCATCAACTCGTGCAGGCGCTCGCGGCCTGGCGCGAGCGGCGCGCCGACGAACGCAATCGCCCGCGCGGCTGGATCCTCGACGATGCGGTGCTGCGCGAGATCGTATTGCACCTGCCGCGTTCGCTCGAAACACTCGCCGCGTTGCCCGAGATGCCGGAATCCGTGGTACGCAAGTGCGGCGAAGAGCTGCTGCAGATCGTGCGCGACAGCGGCATTCCCGATCCGCCACCGCCGCTGCCGAGGCGCGAACGCCCCGACGCCGCGCAGGTGGCGCTCGTGAAGCGCCTGGCGGACGTCGTGGCCGATGTGGCGAAGCAGCTCGACATCAGCGCGGAGGTGCTCGCGACGCGGCGCGAGCTCGAGAAGCTCGCCGCCGGTCGGCGCGACGTGTCGCTGCTGCGCGGCTGGCGCCAGCAGGTAGCGGGCGAAAGGTTGCTGGCGGCGCTGTAGTCGCGCTCGACTATCTACGCGGCCGCTTGCGCGCGGACTTGGCGCGCGTCGACTTCGCGGCCGCCTTGCGCTTCACCTTGCCGCGAACCTTGCGCGCTTTCGCGCGCACGACCACGCGCGTCTTCGCCTTGGCACGTCGCGCACGCGCGATCCGCGACGGGCGCGGATTCGCCTTCTTGAGCCGCACGGCCTTGCGCGCCCGCTTCTTCGCCTTGACCGTGGCGCGCTTCGCGGCGACTCGCGACCCCTTGGCCTTCGCCTTCTTTTCCTGCTTGCGCGGAGCGGCCGCCGCTCCACCGCCCGCGGCGAGCGTGTCGAACATCCGTTGCGTGACCACGTCGATGTCTCCCTCGGCGTCGATCACGCGGATCAACCCGGTGTAGGAGTAGTAGCCGGAGACCGGCTTGCGGGTCTTTTCCTCGTAGACGCGCAGGCGCTCGCGTACGGTGTCTTCCTGGTCGTCGGGGCGCTGCACCACCTGGTGGGCGGGGCTGCCCGGCACGCATTCCGGCGGAACCGACGGCGGCGCGGAATCGACATGGAAGACCTTGCCACACAGCTCGCAGACACGGCGGCCGGACAGCCGCTTCACGAGCTGGTCGGTGTTCACCTCGAAGAGCAGCACGACGTCGATGGGCTTGCCGAGCTCGGCGAGCAGCTTGGTCAGCCCTTCCGCCTGGGCGATCGTGCGCGGGAAGCCGTCGAGGATGAATCCGTTGGCCGCGTCGGTCTTCGTGAGCCGGTCGCGGATGATCTCGAGCATCGTCTCGTCGTCGACGTACGCGCCCGCGGCCATGATTTCCTTGGCGCGCAATCCCAGCGGCGTTCCATCCGCGAGGTGCTTGCGCAGGATGTCGCCCGTCGACACGTGCGGAATGTGGAAGTGCTTTACGAGACGCTGGGCCTGGGTGCCCTTGCCCGATCCGGGCGCGCCCATGAGTACGATGCGCATGTTAGATTCTTGACCTTGAAACCTGCCCCCTCGAAGGGGCGTCACAGTACCCAAACCACTACCGTTCGGCAAACGCCGGCGAGACATTTCACGAGACAAACGGAAGCCCACATGAGCAAGCGCCCTACCACCAGGAAATCCAAGCCCATGAATGCGTTTTATGCTCAATCGGGTGGCGTCTCGGCGGTCATCAATGCGTCCGCCGCGGGCGTCATCGAAGCGGCGATGAAGTCGAAGAAGATCGGCAAGGTGTACGCGGGACGGCACGGCATCGTCGGCGCGTTGACCGAAGATCTCATTGACGTGAGCCGCGAGTCGCTCGCGACGATCAAGGGTCTGCGTCACACGCCGGCCGGCGCGTTCGGCAGCGCCCGTTACAAGCTCAAGAGCCTCGAGCAGGATCGCGCGAAGTACGAGCGCCTCATCGAGGTCTTCAAGGCGCACGACATCGGGTACTTCTTCTACAACGGCGGCAACGATTCGATGGACACGGCGAACAAGGTGTCCCAGATCGGCGATCAGCTCGGCCATCGCGTGATCTGCGTCGGCGTACCGAAGACCGTCGACAACGACCTGCCGCACACGGACTGCACGCCCGGCTTCGGCTCGGTCGCGAAGTACATCGCGGTCTCGACGCGCGAAGCCGCGCTCGACGTCGCCTCGATGGCCAAGACCTCGACCAAGGTGTTCGTCATGGAAGTCATGGGACGCCACGCGGGCTGGATCGTCGCGGCGGCGGGCCTCGCGGGCAAGGGCCCGGACGAGGCGCCGCACATCATCCTGTTCCCCGAAATCGCCTTCGACAAGGAGAAGTTCCTCGCGAAGGTGAAGGATGTAGTTAGCCGCGTGGGTTACTGCGTGGTGGTCGTGTCCGAGGGCGTGCACGATGCCGACGGCAAGTTCCTCGCGGACGCGGGCACCAAGGATGCCTTCGGCCACACGCAGCTCGGCGGCGTCGCGCCCGTCGTCGCGAACATGGTCCGCGAGGCGCATGGCTACAAGTACCACTGGGCGGTGCCCGACTACCTGCAGCGCGCCAGTCGCCACATCGCCTCGAAGGTCGACGTGCAGCAGGCCTACGCGATGGGCAAGGCCGCGGTCGAACTCGCGGTCAGCGGCAAGGACGCTGTCATGCCGACCATCATCCGCAAGAAGTCGAAGCCCTATAAGTGGGTCGTGGGCCGCGTGCCGCTGTCCGAGGTGGCGCACGTCGAGAAGAAGCTGCCGCGCGATTACATAACCGAGGACGGCTTCGGCATCACCGAGAAGTGCCGCGCCTACCTGCAGCCGCTGATCGAGGGTGAGGACTATCCGCCCTACAAGGATGGCCTGCCCGTGTACGTGAAGATCAAGGGCGTCGCGGTCAAGAAGAAACTCAACACCGAGTTCAAGCCGTAAGCAATCCCACGCCGCACACGCTCGAGCGTGTGCGGCGGTTCCCTCCGGATCTGCGACACCTGTCGCGAATTCGTGAATGTTGCCGCCGCAGGTGCTCGTCTATAAACAGCTCCTGAATTGTTTTCGCAGGAGCTCTTCATGTTCCGATTCGTTCTCGCGTTGGTCGCATTCGCCGCGATGACCCTGTCCGCGCTCGCGATCGCCGATCCGCCGGCGCACGCACCGGCGCACGGCTGGCGCAAGAAGCATGATCCGGCGTACGTCGGTTATACGGGCACTGCGTGGGAACGGGATTTCCAGGTGGCGTCCGGAACGTGCAATCGCGAGGAAATCGGCGCGATCGTAGGCGGCGTCATCGGCGGGGCCGTCGCGACCCGCAATTCCTCCGAGGACAATCGCACCGTCGCGGTCATCATCGGAGCCGCCGCCGGCGCGCTCATCGGCTCGCGTATCGGCCGTGCTCTCGACGACGCGGACCGGGGCTGCATCGGGCATGCGCTCGAAATAGGAGCTGACGGACGCCCCGTCAGATGGACCAATCCCACGACCGGCGTGAACTTCGTGCTCGAGCCGGGCGAAGGCCGCAAGATGGGCGGAAAACCCTGCCGGCGATTCACGCTCACCAGCACGTGGGGTCAGGCCTCCGAGAAGAAGTCCGGAACGGCCTGCCAGACCCGGATCGGCGTCTGGAGTCTCGAGGGCTGACCTGACGGCTTCTGTCGTATCGCGCCGCCGGCGTCAGGCGGCGGCGGACGGCTGTTCAACCACCCGCGCTGTGTTACGTTGTCATGTCACGAATTGGTTGGGCGGGG
>JAEZCN010000145.1 GCA_023433515.1 Pseudomonadota bacterium | reverse complement strand
CTCGTTCCCGAGGTCGTCGACAAGCTGATTGCCGCGGGCGCCCGCGTGTTGCTGGAGCCTGGGGCCGGAACCCGGGCGCAATTCCCCGACGCGCTCTACAAGAAGGGCGAATGGGCGGGTAGTTCGTCCGACGTGCTCGCGCAGTCCGACGTGCTGCTGACGGTAGCGCCCCTGACCATCGAGCAGATCGGCCAGCTCAAACCGGGCGCCGTGGTCGTGGGCTTTCTCCAGGCGCACACACGCCAGGCCGAGGTGAAGGCCCTGCGCGACCGCAAGATCACGAGCTTCGCGGTCGAGCTGATTCCGCGCATTTCCCGCGCGCAGTCGATGGACGGCCTCTCGTCGCAGGCCGCGCTCGCCGGCTACAAGGCCGTGCTGATCGCCGCGAACAACCTCGAGAAATTCATGCCGATGCTGACCACCGCGGCGGGCACCATCCGGCCCGCCCAGGCGCTCATCATCGGCGCCGGCGTCGCGGGCCTGCAGGCCATCGCGACCGCCCGGCGCCTCGGCGCCGTGGTCGAGGCGTATGACGTACGCAGCGCGACGCGCGAGCAGGTCAAATCGCTGGGCGCCAAGTTCGTCGAGACCGGGGTCAGCGCCGACGGCGTGGGCGGTTACGCCCGCGAGCTGACTCCCGAGGAAAAGGCGAAGCAGCAGGAAGCGCTCGATTCGCGCATCGCCGCCGTGGACACGGTCATTTCGACCGCCTCGGTGCCGGGCCGCAAGGCGCCGGTGATCATCTCGAAGGCCGCGGTGGAGCGCATGCGCGCCGGTTCCGTGATCGTCGACATCGCCGCCGAGCAGGGTGGCAATTGCGAACTCACCAGGGCCGGCGAAACGGTGGTCCACCAGGGCGTGAAGATCATCGGACCTGTCAATCTGGCGGGCACGCTCGCCTACAACGCGAGCGAGATGTACGCGCGCAATCTCCTCAATTTCCTCAAGCCGGCCATCAGCAAGGCCGGCGACCTCGCGATCGACTGGAACGACGAGGTTTTCGCGGGCGCGGTGCTCACGCACGACGGCGCCATCAAACACGAAGCCACGCGCAAGGCCGTGGAAGGTTGATCCCATGACCGGAATAGTCGCTCTCTACATCTTCATGCTCGCGGCCTTCACCGGCTACGAGATCATCGCCAAGGTGCCGGTGATCCTGCACACGCCGCTCATGTCGGGCTCGAACTTCGTGCACGGCATCGTGCTGGTCGGCGCGATGGTGGCCCTCGGAAGCGCGGATACCACGCTGGAAAAGATCATCGGCTTCGTCGGTGTGCTGCTCGCCGCGGGCAACGCGGTCGGCGGATACGTGGTCACCGAACGCATGCTCGAGATGTTCAAGTCTTCCGGCGCGAAGAAGTCGTCCGGAGGCGGACACTGATGGAAACCGCAATGAATACGCCCGGCTTCTTCTCGCCGCGGCTGCTGATCGACATCAGCTACTTCCTCACGGCCGTGCTGTTCATCATGGGCCTGAAGCGCATGAGCTCCCCGGTGACCGCGCGCAGCGGCATCCTCTGGGCCGGCGCGGGCATGGTGGTCGCGACGCTCGTCACGTTCCTGTACCCGGGAATGTCGAACTACGAGCTGATCATCGCGGCCATTGTCGTGGGCTCCCTGATCGCGTGGTGGAGCGGCAAGAAGGTCGCGATGACCGACATGCCGCAGATGATCGCGCTCTACAACGGCATGGGCGGCGGCGCGGCCGCGGCCATTGCGGCGGTGGAGCTGTATCGCGCGGCTTACGCGAACACGGGCGAGGGCGCGGCCGTCGAGCACAGCCAGGTCGTCATGACGCTGGCCGTCGTCGGCGGCATCATCGGCGCGGTCTCGTTCAGCGGTAGTTTGATCGCGTGGGCGAAGCTGCAGGGCGTGCTCAACAAGACCGTGCGCTTCGGGGGCCAGAAGTTCGTCAACGGCCTGCTATTGCTCGGCGCGCTGTTCGCGGGCGGCGTTGTGGTTCTGCACCACGGCGCGGATCCGCTGCACGTCTCGCTGATCTTCGGACTCGCGCTGCTGCTCGGCATCGCGATGACGCTGCCGATCGGCGGCGCGGACATGCCCGTCGTGATCTCGCTGTACAACGCCCTCACCGGCCTCGCGGTCGCGTTCGAAGGTTTCGTGCTCGACAACGCCGCGATGATCATCGCGGGCACGGTGGTCGGCTCCGCCGGCACGCTGCTCACGCAGCTCATGGCGAAGGCCATGAACCGCTCGCTCGGCAACGTGTTGTTCTCGGACTTCGGTTCGGGCGGTGGCGCGGCCGCGACCGAGGTGAAGGGCTCGATGAAACCCATCGAGGCCTCCGACGTGGGAGTGATGATGGCCTTCGCGAGCAAGGTCATCGTGGTGCCCGGCTACGGCATGGCCGTCGCGCAGGCGCAGCACAAGGTCTGGGAAATGTGCCAGCTGCTCATCGATCGCGGCGTCACGGTGAAGTTCGCGATCCACCCGGTGGCGGGCCGCATGCCCGGCCACATGAACGTGCTGCTCGCCGAGGCCGGCGTGCCCTACGACCTGATCGCCGATCTCGACGAGATCAACGCCGAGTTCGAGACGGCCGACGTCGCGCTGATCATCGGCGCGAACGACGTGGTGAACCCGGTCGCGCGCACCGACAAGTCATCGCCTATCTACGGCATGCCCATCCTGAACGCTGACAAGGCGAAGAACGTGATCGTGATCAAGCGCGGCCAGGGCGCGGGCTTCTCGGGCATCGAGAACGCGTTGTTCTTCCTCGACAACACGCGCATGTTGTACGGCGACGGACAGAAGGCCGCCGCGGAGCTCGTCAACGCGATCAAGGCCGCCGGCTGATCGCCGGCTGGTGCCTCTTCAATGCTCTCTGTGCTTGGCGAAGGAGATCTTGTCGAGCACGCCCAGCAGCAGCGCTGAAAGCACGAACGTCATGTGCAGGATCACATACCACATGATCTTGTCGTTATCGATGACCTGCGCCTGCATGAAGATGCGCAGCAGGTGGATCGAGG
>JAEZCN010000130.1 GCA_023433515.1 Pseudomonadota bacterium | reverse complement strand
TCCCGTCGACTTCCTTCTGCGTGAGCACCTTCTGGTAGATGTCGATGAACGACGGCTCGAGCTTCTCCCAGGTCATTTCCTCGCGTAACACGCCGATCATCTGCGTGCGCGCGTCCGACATGATCTTGTCCTGCTCGTCGGTGAGCGTCTTGCCGTTCAACGCGTCGTGCATCGCCTGCTGCATCATCCCGTCGAGCTGTCCGTACATCCCGTCGACGAGCTGCTGCGACTTCGTGATCGTCAGCAGTTCACGCAGCGATGCCTCGCTTGCGACCTTGTCCTGCGCGAACGACGGCGCCGCCACGCACAGGCAAATCAACACCAGCAATCTTTTCATTCTGCCTCCCTGATGGAGGCGGTAGTTTAATGCCCGGGCGCTTTGTGTTGCAGAAGAAACGGGGCCGCGGCAGCCCCGTTCGCCAAACTATCGACCCGGATGCTCAGCCCGAGATGCCCGTCACGTTGACGAACGTGTACGTCCCATCGGCGCCCGTCAGGCGGATGCTCAGCGTGCCGGCGGAGAGACTGCCGGTTTCGGAGATGCTGACCGATTCCTGGTAAGGCACGAACCACTCGCATAGCTGCGCATAGTCGCGGGACGGCATGGAGATTCCCGTCGGAGGGCCGCCCAGCCCGTCCATCCAGCGCATGAGCGAATCCCAGAAACGATCCACCACGCTCTTGCCACCGGCCACCCGATCGATCTCGAAATCCGCCAGCGCGACGATTCCATTCGTTTTCATTTCGACCTCCTTGTGAAAACGCCACCGTAGCGCGCGAGAGCCACGCGCGGAGAGCGTCATTCATGGCGCATTGCGAGAGAAACGCGCAAACGAAAAGGGCCGGGACCTTCCGGCCCCCGGCCCTCTCCGATCGGTCTGACTACTTCGAAACGACCTTGCCGTCCGCATCGAGAACCGTGACCTCGCCGAAATTCAGCGCGCGCACGGGCTTCTCGATCTTCGACAGATCGCCGACCACGACCCAGGTCAGCGCATCCGGCTTCACGAGCTTGCTCGCGGACGCGTTGACGTCCGCCGGCGTCAGCGCCGTGAGATCGCCGACGAAGGTGTTCCAGTAATCGTCCTTCAACCCGTACGTGAGGATCTCGCCGTAAGAGTTCGCGATGTCGTCCGAGGTCTCGTTGTTGCCGGGCAGCGCGATCGCGATGCTGTCCTTCGCGAACTTGAGCTCGGCCTCGTCGGGCTTGCGAGTCGTCAGGATCTCGCGCAGCTCCTTGCGAATCTCGACCATCGACTCCGCGGTCTTGTCGGTCTGCACGCCGCCGCCCGCGCGGAACGTGCCCTGCCCCACGGCCCCGGTCATGCGCGAACCCGCGCCATACGACCAGCGCTTGTCCTCGCGCAGGTTCAGGTTGAGTCGCGACGTGAAATTGCCGCCGAGCATCGCGTCGAGCGCCACGAAGCGGATGTGATCCGGATCGGCGCGCGTCGGACCCACGGTGATGGCAACGATCTGCGACTGCTCCGCGCCGGGGCGATCGATCAGGAACACGCGCGGCTTCTCGGGCAATGCCACCGTCGCGATGTTCTTGGCCGGCTTTTCGCCGGACGTCGCGCGCCAGCCGCCGAAACGCTGCTCGAGCAACGGCTTGACCGCGTCGAACGTGGTGTCGCCGACCACGAGCAGCATCGAATTGTCGGGCCGCACCCACTGCTTGTAGAACGCGGCGAGCTCCGCGCCCTTGAGGTTCGCGACGACCTCTTCCGTTCCGAGTCCCGAAGCGGGGTTCGCGTACGGATGACCTTCGCCGAACAAGAGCTTCGGCGCGAGGCGATTGATGATGCCCTGCGGCTGCGCCTTCTCCTGCTGGATCTGCGCCAGCGTCTGGCCGCGCAGTCGCTCGAGTTCCTTGTCCGGGAAGGTGGGATTGAGCAACACGTCGGCGTACAGGTCGAGCGATTCGCCCAACCGTCCCGACAACGCGTTCATGCCGAGGTAAGAGCGATCTAGGGACGAGCCCATGCCGATCGCCGCGCCGAGCGATTCCGCGCGCTCGGCGATTTCGAGCGAGCTCAGGCTCTTCGTGCCTTCCTGCAGCATCAGCATCGCAAGCCGCGCGGTGCCCGGCTTCGCCTGGTTGTCCGCCGCGAATCCGACGTCGGTGATCAGCGTGAAGTCGACCACCGGCGCGTTGTGGCGCTCGACCAGCACGACCTCGAGTCCGTTCGAGAGCTTGGTGCGCACCGGCGCCGGTAGTTTGAGCGACGGCGGCGTGCCGGTGTCCGGCGGCTTGCTGCGATCGACCGTCGAGGCGACCGTCGTGTAGGTCGGCGTCGGATCGACGTTGAGCACGAACACGCCGTCCGACAGCCAGCGCTTCGCCGCGCCCTGCACCTGCGCCGGGTTCGCCTTCGCCACCCAGTCCAGGCGCGTCTTGTAGAAATCCGGCGAGCCGCCGTACACCTGGCTCTCGGCGAGGATCGCGGACTTGCCGCCGAAGCCGTCGATGCGCTCGATGCCGCGCGCGAAGTTCGCGTAGTTGGTCGTGCGCACGCGATCGAGCTCAGCCGGCGTCGGGCCCGTGGCGAGAAACCGCGCGACTTCTTCATCCATCGCCTTCTCGACGACGGCCGGGTCGACGCCCGGTTTCACCGTCGCGACGATCTGCACTTGCGAACCGATCTCGAACGGACCCAGGAATGCGCCCACCGAGGTCGCGGTCCGATCCGTGTACACCAGGCGCTTGTAGAGCCGGCTGTTCTTGCCGTTCGCGAGGATGTCGGCCGAGATGTCGAGCAGCGTGTTGTCGTGCTGCCGATAGCCGGGAATGTTCCACACCTTGTAGATGCGTGCCTGCGGAACGTTGTCCTGCAGCATCGCGCGACGCTCACCGGACATCTTCGCGATCCAGTCCGTCTGGCGCTTGATCACGGGACCAGAGGGAATGTCGCCGAAGTATTTTTCGACCTTGGCCTTCGCCTCGGCGGCCGTGACGTCGCCGGCGATCACGAGCACGGCATTGGCCGCCCCGTAATACGTGCGGAACCATTCCTTCACGTCCTCGACCGACGCCGCGTTGAGGTCTTCCATCGAGCCGATGGTTTCCCACGAATACGGATGGCCGGCCGGGTACGTGCTCTGCGCGATGATCTCGCCCACCTTGCCGTACGGGCGGTTCTGGCCCTGGCGCTTCTCGTTCTGCACCACGCCGCGTTGCTCGTCGAGCACCTTCTGGTCGATGGCGCCGAGCAGGTGACCCATGCGGTCCGATTCCATCCACAGCGTCATGTCGAACGCCGAGGTGGGCATGTTCTGGAAGTAGTTAGTTCGGTCGAGCCAGGTCGTGCCGTTGAGCTTGGTCGCGCCCGCGGATTCCATGATCCGGAACCAGTCGTCGCGGTAATTCTCGGACCCGTTGAACATCAGGTGCTCGAACAGGTGGGCAAAACCCGTGCGACCGGGCCGTTCGTCCTTGCTGCCGACGTGATACCAGATGTTCACCGCCACGACCGGCGCCTTGTGGTCCTCGTGGACAATGAGCGTGAGCCCGTTGTCGAGTACGAACTTCTGGTAGGGGATATCCACCGCGGGCAGCGGCGCCACCTTCGGCGGCGCGGCCGCCATCGACGCTTGCATGGCGGTGGCGGTGAACAGCAGCAGTACGGCGGAACGCAGGAACTTCATAGGTATCCTCATCGACTGTCGAATCCTTGATGGACGAAGAATGCTAGCCGCAGCGGCGAACCGTGCGGCTGTTTACGGTGAAACGAGTGCGGGACGAGCCGAACAGTGCACGGCTCACTGGCCTTCCGCGGAGGTGAAACCCCGGCAGACCACGGCGAGCTTGTTGCCATCGGGATCGCGCACGTAGGCCGCGTAGAAGTCGGGGTTGTACAGCAGTCGCAGACCGGGCGCTCCCTCCGAAGTTCCACCGTGCGTGAGTGCGGCGGCATGGAAGGCATCGACCTCGCGCCAGCTCTTCGCCCACAACGCGACCATGCTGCCGTTGCCCACGCTCGCGGGTTGTCCGTTGTACGGTTTGCAGATCCAGAGTGCGTCCTGCACGGCGCCAAGTTCCTCGTACAAACCCCAGCCGATCCAGCCTGTCCAGCTCGACTCGCTTTCCCCCGCCGTGTCGCAGCGGGCGTAGCCGAGCACGCCGAGCACCGCGTCGTAGAACTGCGCCGAACGCTCGAGATCGTTCGAGCCGAGGCAGACGTACGCGAACATGCTTTTGTTCATGGCGCCTTCAGTCCCTGACGACGAGAGTCCTCGCGATGAAATCGTGCGTGGCCCGCCGCCGCTGGTTGCTGAGCATCACGATGGCGGCAACGATGGCCCAGCCGTACATCGCTTTCGTCCCGATCTTCGCCCAACCCGGCGTGTTCGCATCGAGCAACTGCGCTCTTTCGAGGAATCCCGACGATTCGTATCCTTCCAGCGGGATGTTGAGCGACGCGATCGCCGCGCCAGCCACCGGAATGGTCGACACAGCCAGCCACACCGAATAACGCCAGAAGGCAGCGGAGCCGGTGATCGGCGATCCGTCCAACATGACGATGCGCATGTCGAGTATCCGCTTGCCGGGTGTCCCGCCAAATCGCTTCACGAGGTAGACGCTGTAGAACAAGCCGACGACGATTCCGGGGATGACGTAGTACGCGTAAAACTTCGGTGAAAACTGCATGCCGAAATACGCCATCAGTCCGAGCGGCGCGAGGATCAGCGCGTCCAGGATTTGTGCCCCGACGCGCCGCCAGAAGCCACCGTATTCGACTTCGGATCCTTCCGCGAACACGTTGCCGGGTGGCGATTCATCCGCGAGGGGCGCCCTCGGCACCGCATAAGGGTTATGTTCCGCCATGGTTTCTCCCCAGAGACCGCGCGTCCACGAATACCCAAGCCTCACTACCGGTTGCAAGGCGCGTCTTTCGTATTCATCCGCTGTCGCGAGTCCCGCTTCCGTGACACTGAAAACCTTGCCCCCGACCCGTCCCGGAACGGACCTTTCGCCCGAGGCGGCGGGCCGCCGCCCTCAGCAGCATCCGGGAATAGAGCTTGTGAAAGCCCAGCAGCACATTGAATGGAAAGCCGGCGGGCCGCAGCACCGCGGAACCGAAAAAGAGCTGCGTCGCCCCGCCCTCGCCGGTCCGTCCGGACATGAGCCACGAGCACGTGCGTCCGAGGTCATCGCGCAACAGGAGTTGCTCCGGAGCGCGATCTTCGACTGTCCACGCCGCGAAGCCCTGGATCTTCCCGTCCGCCAGTAGTTTGGCCTCGGCATCGGTCGACGGCCTTCCGGCCAGCCATCGCAGAATGAACCGCTCGAGTCTGAAGACGGCGGTCGTATAGAACGCTTCGACGTATTCCGCCTGCGAGACGTCTTTCGCGATCGTGATCGTGAAGCAATCCGTGTACGCGCCGGTGCCGCGATACCGCGCTAGCAATGCGTGGTCGGGCAGCTTTGCGGGCGCCGCGTGTTTCACGGCCGGAACGAGACGACACCCGGGCCCACCGGCTCGAGGACCGACTCTTCGTCGGCCCCGAGCAGGCGAAACTCCGTGTGCGGCGTCATGCGCGCGTAACGCGTCGCGCTAGTTTCCCCAGCGGACGTCGATGCCTTCGGCCGCGCCGATGGCCTTGCGCAGCATCTGCACGAGATCGAGCGATGCCCCGTTGTCTTCGAGAATGTCCACCGTATCGAGATTGACGAAGTAGTCGACGTCCTTGGAGTCCTCCTCCTCGAGTACGTCGACCAGGCACTGCACGTCTTCCTCGCTGATGGCGCCCAGGAGCGCGCCCGAGTTCTTGTCATACAGATTCGGCATGTTCCCTCCCCTTCGAATGAACGCCGTCAGATCTTGACTGGAAAGGCATCCTTGCCCGCGTAACGCACCTTGCCCCCGAGCTCGCCTTCGATGCGCAGGAGCTGGTTGTACTTCGCGATGCGATCCGAGCGCGACATCGATCCCGTCTTGATCTGGCTCGCGCTGGTTGCGACAGCAATATCCGCGATCGTCGAATCCTCGGTTTCGCCCGAGCGGTGCGACACGATGGACGAGTAACCCGCCTTGGCGGCCATCTCGATGGCCGCCAGCGTCTCGGTCAGCGTGCCGATCTGGTTCACCTTGATGAGGATCGAGTTCGCGATGCCCTTGTCGATGCCTTCCTGGAGGATCTTCGTGTTCGTCACGAACAGGTCGTCGCCCACGAGCTGCACCTTCTTGCCGAGCGTGTCGGTGAGGTTCTTCCAGCCGTCCCAGTCCTGCTCGGCCATGCCGTCTTCGATGCTGACGATCGGGTACTTCGCCGCGAGTTTGGCGAGGTACTTCACGTAGTTGGGCGAGGTGAACACGCGGCCTTCGCCGTGCATGTCGTACTTGCCCTTCTTGTAGAACTCCGAGCTCGCGACGTCCATGCCGAGATAGACCTGCTTGCCGAGCTTGTAGCCCGCCTTCTCGATGGCCTGGATGATGATCTTGATGCCCGCCTCGTTCGACGACAGGTTGGGCGCGAAGCCGCCCTCGTCGCCCACCGCCGTGGTGAGCTTGCGGCTCTTCAGGATGCCCTTGAGCGTGTGGAAGATCTCCGCGCCGAT
>JAEZCN010000126.1 GCA_023433515.1 Pseudomonadota bacterium | reverse complement strand
CGTCACCGGCACTTCGGCCATCGTCGGCGCAATCGTGCCGTTGCCGTTCATCGCGCGCGTACAGGCGACGGCGTGCAACCGCATGTCCAACCAGTTGCGCAGCTTTTTCACGGGAACCGACGGCTCGACCGCGGGGACCCAATAGACGAACCTTCGAGGAGGTCGCATGCGCACCCAACACCTTTTGAGCGCTGCCATCGCGGCCGCGATACTCATTGCCGGCTGCGCCTCCAACAGTGGCGGCGGACCGTCGGTGCCCAGCCCGCCGAGTGGCGGTGGCGGCATGCCCGGCGGCGGCGGAATGCCCGGTTCGCCGGGCGGCAGCAGTGGCGGCTCGTCCGGCGGCAGCGGCGGCGGTGGCAGTGGCATGCCGGGCGGTAGCTCGGGAATGCCCGGCGGAATGCCGGGTGGTAGTTCAGGCATGCCCGGTGGTAGTTCGGGAATGCCGGGCGGAATGCCCGGTGGCAGCCCCGGGGGAATGCCTGGAGGTGCGCCCGGATCACCCGGATCACCTGGCGGAATGCCGGGCGGAGACAGCGGCTCGGGCGGCACGTCCGGCAGTGCCGGCACTGAAGGGCCCGGCGGCAGTGCGGGCGGCGGAGCTTCGACGTCGGAAGAGCGTCGTCGGGCGGCCGACAAGAGCCTCGACGATTCGCTGGGCGACTTCGACAAGACGCTCAAGAAAGAACAGGAGCGCGTCGCGAAAGAACGCGATGCGCGCGGCGGCAGCGCGGAAGGTGAAGGCGAGAGCGGTGATTCCTCCGGCGATGGCAGCGGCTCCGACGGTGGCGGCTCCGCGTCCGGCGAGATGACGGCCCGCAACGGCGACCTGAAGTCGGAAGGCAGCGCGAGCGGCGAACAGTCCTCGGGCGAGGCTGGCGGCTCGGACAGCGGCGGCAAGTCCGCCGGCGGCAGCGGCGCCGGACACCAGAGGCAGGTGCACGGCAGCGACGACGACATCGTCGCGAAGCGCCTGCGCAAGGCGGCCGAGGAGGAGACCGACCCCGAACTCAAGGAGCGTCTCTGGAAGGAATACAACGACTACAAGAAGTCCACGAGCTGACGTAGTCGAGAGATGAGCACGAGGCTGACATGAAGACCAAACTACTTGCCGGGACGCTGCTGGCGCTGTCGTTCGTACTGGCCGGTTGCGTCACCTCGGAAACCAAGCCGATCCCGAAGATCGCGGCCAAACAGGCGACCGTCCACATCCCCGAAGCGGAGCTGCTCGACGTCGGCATTCGCGTGTTCGACCCGGGCATCCCGAAGAACCTCGAGGATGACGTCGAAGCCCTCGCGAAGAAGCGCATCTATCCCGACCTGCGAAAGGCGGAGGCGCGTTACGTCCCGACGCTGCTGCGCGAGACGCTCGAGGCGACCGCGCAATGGGGCGCGGTGCGCGTGATCCCGGATACCGCCGAGTTCGTCGACGTCATCGTCACCGGCAAACTGGTCGATTCGAACGGCGGCTTCCTGTCGCTCGACGTCAGCGCCAGCGACGCGGCCGGCCGCGTGTGGATCAAGGACAAGCGTTACCAGAGCCTGGTCGATCTCGGCGCGTACAAGACCACCGCGTCGATGAAGGCGCGCGATCCCTTCCAGAACGTGTATTCCGAGATCGCGAACGACCTGGTCGCGGCGCGCGACAAGCTCACCTCGGTCGAGCGCGAGAACATCCGGCGCATCGCGAGCCTGAGATTCGCCGAGGATCTCGCGCCCGATGCGATGGCCGGCATGACCGCCAAGGACAAGAACGGCGTCATGCAGGTCGTGCGCATGCCGGCCGAAGGCGATCCGACGCTCAATCGCATCGAGAAGATCCGCGAGCGAGATACGGCGGTCGTGGATACCGTCAACGACTACTACGCGAGCTTCCAGGATTCGATGGAAGAGTCGTACGGCAGCTGGCGCCAGACGAGTTTCACCGAGCTCGAGAAGGAGATGCGCGCACGCTCGAGCGCGCGCACGCGCACGATCCTCGGCGCGGCGGCGCTCATCGCCAGTATCTTCGCCCCCAATTCCTGCAGCAGCTACGACAGCTGTCGCATCAACAACGCGGCGCGCAACGCCGGCACGATGGGCGGTATCGCCGCGGTGCTCTCGGGCATTCGCAAGTACGCCGACGCCCGCGTGCACGCGGACGCCCTGAAGGAGCTGACGAACAGCTTCCAGGCCGAAGTCGCGCCGCAGGTGGTGGAGGTCGAAGGCCACACGCTGCGCCTGACGGGCACGGCCGAAGACCAGTATCGGGAATGGCGCAAGCTGCTCAAGCAGCTCTACGAAGAGGAAACCGGCTCCGCGGCCGCGCCGCCGCCGGCGCCCGTGGCGAATCCGGCCGCCACAACTACCGGGGCCGGCGCCACGCCGCCCGCCGGCTGAATTGAATAGTTAGTCTGCCGAACGTGACAAACCAGAACCAGGCCGGCACCAAGCTGTGCGGCCGCTTCGTGCTCATCGAGAAACTCGGCGCCGGCGGGTACGGCGAGGTCTGGCGTGCGCGCGACGAAATCCGCGAGGCGGATGTCGCGCTCAAGATCCTCTACTCGCAGTTCGCGAACTCCGAGCCCGCGTGGCAGGTGTTCCAGCGTGAATTCACGCTGACGGCGCGCCTCAATCACCCGGGTGTGCTCCGCGTGTACGAACCCGTGCGCGGACCCGATGCCACGGTGCTGCCGATGGTCCTGGCTACCGGCGGCGACCTGCGGCAGCTGCGCGGCGCGTCGTATACGCGCATCCTGCCGCTGCTCATCGACATCGCCGCCGCGCTCGAACACGCGCATGCGCGGCGCATCGTGCACCGCGATCTCAAGCCTTCGAACGTGCTGCTCGACGGCGCGGGCCGGCCGCTGCTCGCGGACTTCGGCGCGGGTGCCTCCGAAGGCGACGACAGTTCGGGCCCGCCCGGCTCGCCCTTCTCCGCGAGCCCGCAACAACTCGCCGGCGAACCCGCGCGGCCCGCCGACGACATCTACGGTCTCGGCGCGCTCGCATACGAGCTGCTGTCCGGCTATCCACCGTTCTATCCCGCCTTCGACGCGCGCAAGATCGCGACCGAACCGGTGCCGCGGCTGAAAGCCGTGAAGCCGATTCCTCCGCGCCTCGAGATGCTGATCGGGTGGATGCTCGCGAAGCAGGCGCGCGAACGCCCGCCGACGATGCGGCACATCGCCGACGAGATGAACGCGGTGCTGCAGGACACGCTCGGCTTCGACGGCGCGCCGGCCGACACGGAACCGGAGCTTCCGGATCCCAGCCTCGGCCCCGCGGCCGACGACCGCACGCCCGCGGTGTCGGTCGACGACGAGCAGCCGATCTACGCGCCGGTGCGCGAGCTCGACGAGATCGACCCGTCGCTGCTGCCGCAGATCGACGAGGTGCGCGTCGAGCAGGAGCGCCACCAACGCACGCGCGCACGACGCCGCAACTGGGCGATCGCGGCGGTGCTGGCGGTCGCCACGGCCGGCGTCGCGTTCTTCCTGCCGCGCGTCGCGAGCGACCAGAAGATAGACATCACCTCGCTCAAGCTGCCGGCCGGACCATCCGCGAGCCAGCAGGCCACCGAAAAACGCATCGAGGAACTGAATACTCAGCACACGGAGCTCGACAAACGCACCGCCGCGCTCGATGAGCGCGCCGCCGCGCAATGGAGCGGCCCGGAATTCGCGGCCGCCCGCAAGACCATCGACGACGCGCGCGCGCTGCTCGATCGACGCGACTACGACGCGGTCGCGACTTCGCTCGCGAAGCTCGAGAAGACGCTCACCGAGATCGAATCGCGCGTGCCGGCCGCGCTCAGCGCGCAGCTCTCGGAGGGCAATCGCGCGTTGTCCGCCGATGAATTCGAGAACGCGCGCCAGGCCTACGAGACCGCGCTCAGGATCGATCCGGGCAACGCCGACGCGAAGCAGGGTCTCGAAAGAGTCGAGAGCGCGAGTGGTGTCGTTCCCACGCTCGCGGATGCCGAGAACGCCGAGCTGGCCAAGGACTACGCGAAGGCGCAGGACCTGTTCGCCGATGTCCTCGCGCGCAATCCCGGAAACGCCACGGCCACCGAAGGGCTCGCGCGCGTGAAGCGCACGGTCGCCGACGACGCATTCAATGCCGCCTTTGGAGCCGGCCTGGCGGCGCTCAACGCCGGCCGGCTGTCCGAGGCCCGTACGCAGCTCGACCAGGCGCAGAAGCTGCGTCCCGGCAGTCCCGAAGTCGCCGCCGCGTTGACGCGGCTCGCCGATACCGGCTCGGGCCGCAGCCTCGCCGAGCTCGAGCAGCGCGCCGCGCGGCTCGCCGCCGAGGAGCGCTGGACCGAAGCGCTCGCGATCTACGATGAAGCCCTGGCGCGCGATCCGACGCTGCAGTTCGCGCTCAGCGGCCGTGAGGCGGTGGCGCCGCGCGCCGAGCTCGGCCGGCGCCTGCAGGTGCTGATCGACAAGCCCGAGCGGCTCGCGGAGGAAAGCGTGCGCGTCGAGGCGGAGCGCCTGATCCAGCGCGCCCAGGCGCTGCCGGACAAGGGCCCCGTCATACGCTCGCAGGTCGCGCGGCTGGAACTCCTGCTGCCCACCTTCAATCAACCCGTGGTGCTTGCGCTCGAATCCGACAACTTGACCGAGGTGGCGATCCAGCGCGTCGGGTTCTTCGGCGCCTTCGAGAAGCGCGAGGTCGAGCTCAAGCCTGGCAAGTACACCGTCACCGGCAAACGCAGCGGCTTCCGCGACGTTCGCCGTGAAATCACCGTCGCGCCGGGGCAGGGCGGACAGATCGTCGACATCCGCTGCCTCGAGCCGATCTAGCACGTCGCACGCATGGAACCCTCACTCTCACTGGATCCGAACATCACCCTGCGCAGCACGCAGGGTGAGGCGCGCTTCGGCGCGCGTGTCGCGATCGATCCGGCGAGCGGAGAAATGCACGCCGACCTCGGGGAATCCCCGGTGCTGCCCGATGCGCCGCCGGCATCGCTGCGGGCCGTGTCCGGTCGCTGGCTGCTCGATGCGGCGCCCGAGGCGCGCATCGGCGTCAACGGCGTCGCGGTCGGCGGCGCACGCATCATCGTCGCGGGCGATGTGGTCACGATCGCGGGCTCGCAGCTGCTGGTCGAGGAGGCGACTCCCCTCTCGCTCGCGCTGCGGCGCTTCGAACTCGAAGGCACCGAGACGCTGCCGCCCGTGGGCGACAGCGTGCAGACCCTCGTGCCGCTCGGCGAAGACGTGGCCATCGACATGGGCGAGGTACCCGAGATCGACGGCGCCGCGCGGCCGCGCGTGCGTCGCGAACCGCTCGGCGTCTGGCACTACGTCGCCGGCGGCGTGGGCCTGCTGCTCGTCGGCATCCTCGCGTTCTTCCTGATGCTCGAGACTGTCACGATCGACCTGAAGCCCGCGGACTCGCGCGTCGGCGCCGTCGACACGTTCTCGTGGCAGTCGGCTTCGAGCGTGTTCGTATTCCCGGGCGAGCACCGGTTGCGCGCCAGCCGCGAAGGTTTCGCGCCCGCCGAGGTGAACGTGACCGTGGAGCGCGGCACGCCGACGCACACGCTGATGCACCTGGTCAAACTACCCGGCAAGCTCGTGGTCGACACTGGCGGCGTGAAGGCGCGCATCTCCGCCGACGGCGCGCCGGTCGGCGAAGTGCCGGGCACCGTGGACGTCCCGGCCGGCGAGCGCACGATCACGATCAAGGCGCCGAGGTATCTCGAACACGTGCAGCGCGTGGTGATCGCCGGCGGCGGCGAGCAGCAGGATCTCGAGGTCGCGATGAAGCCGAACTTCGGCGTCGTGGACGTCGCTTCCGTACCGGCCGGCGCGACGATCGAAGTCGACGGCAAGCCCGCGGGCGTGACGCCCGCCAGGGTCGAGATGGATGCGGGCATGCGTCGCGTGCAGATTTCCGCGCCCGGGCTGCGGCCGTGGGTGTCGAGCGTCGCGGTCAGCGCGGGCAAGGCGTCTTCGATCGGACCCGTCGAACTCGGCGCGGCCGACGCGCGTGTCACGGTGCGCTCGGTGCCGTCCGGCGCGCAGGTCACGACCGGCGGAATCTTCCGCGGCGTGACGCCCGTGACGATCGAGCTGTCGCCCGGCGTCACGCACCAGGTGACGGTCGCGCGCGCGGGATACGCGCCGTGGACCCGCGAGATATTCGCGGAGCCCGACAAGGAATCCACGCTCGATGCGCGACTGTCCGCGCTGCTCGTCGAGGTCCGCATCCAGGGCCAGCCCGCCGATGCAGAGGTGTTCCTGAACGGCGAGTCGCGCGGCAAGGCGCCGGTCACCGTGGCGCTGCCGGCCAGTCGCCACAAACTCGAAGTGCGCCGCCAGGGTTACGACCCGTACTCGGCCGATCTCGTGCTCGCGCCCGGCATCGGCCGCACGATCAGCTACAAGCTCGTCGATCCGAAGGACGTCGTTGGCAACTCGCCAGCGCGCCTCACGACCCAGTCGGGCATCCGCCTCATCATCGTCCCGGGCGGCGAGTTCACCGCGGGCACCGACCGGCGTGAACAGGGACGGCGGCCGAACGAGGGCAGTCACAAGGTGACGCTGCTGCGGCCGTTCTACATGGGCGAGCGCGAAGTGACGAACGCGCAGTTCCGCCAGTTCCGGCCGACTCACAACTCCGGTTCCATCGGCAGTCACTCGCTCGACCTCGACAAGCAGGCCGTCACGCGCGTGACCTGGGACGACGCCGCGGAATTCTGCAACTGGCTGTCGGCGCAGGAAGGCCTGCCGCCTGCCTACCAGCCGCGTGATGGCGGCGGATTCCAGCTCATCGTGCCGGTCAGCAATGGCTATCGCCTGCCCACCGAGGCGGAGTGGGAATTCGTGGCGCGCGCGGCCAGCACCAACAAGCCGCTCAAGTATCCGTGGGGCAAGGATCTGCCGGTGGTGTCCGGCACCGCGAACATCGGTGGCGCCGAGGCGATGGAACTGCTCGGCCCCGTCGTACTCACGGAGCACACCGACGAGTTCCCGACCGTGGCGGCGCCCGCGCTGTTCGCGCCGAACGCGCTCGGCTTCTACGATTTCGCCGGCAACGTCTCCGAGTGGGTCAACGACCGGTACCTGTCCTATGTGCCGTCGACCCACCTGACGGATCCGCTCGGCCCCGACGACGGCAAGTTCCACACGATTCGCGGTTCGAACTGGCGGACCACCGCCGCGACCGAGCTGCGTTTCCCCTGGCGAGAAAGCGCGAACGGAGCCACCGACCACATCGGGTTCCGCGTCGCGCGTTACGTGGCGCCCAACGCGCCGCAGTAGGTAGACACGATGATCCGAAATCTCCTGTTCAGCCTGTTCGCGATCACGCTGGCGACCATCGCCGCGATGGCGGCGACGACGTTCGTGATCAACACGCCGGTGCGCACCGGTCCGCCGGTCGCCCTGAGCACCACGGCAAGCGACGATCCGCAGGCGCCGCAGGCGGCGCCCGCCGCGAGCCTCGCGCAGACGAACGAGCAGGGCACCACCGCGCCCGAGCCCGCGCAACAGGGCGCAACACCCGACGCGGCCGCGCCGCCCGCCCAGGGCACGGCCACGCCGGAAGGCGAGGAAGAAGCGGACAAGGATCCATACGAAGGCCTCTCGACCGAGGAACTGCCGCCGGACCTGCAGTACAGCGCGGACTCGAGCGTGAGCTTCCCCACGAACATCTAGCTACCGAACATGCACGGACTGCACTTCGACCACCACATGCTGGCCATCGCGCGCGACGGAGAGCTCGT
>JAEZCN010000123.1 GCA_023433515.1 Pseudomonadota bacterium | reverse complement strand
TGTGCCGGGGGGGGGGAGGCGATTGTTCGCCCCACGCCTGGTGCCCGGCGATCTCATCCTCGTCGAGGAAGGCGACACGGTTCCGGCCGACGCGCGACTGCTGCGCGTCGCCGCGCTGCAGACCGCGGAAGCCTCGCTCACGGGCGAGAGCCTGCCGGTCGACAAGGACATCGATGCGGTCGCGGCCGACGTCGGACCCGGCGACCAGACCAACATGGTCTTCGCCGGCACCGCCGTGACCTTCGGACATGGGCGCGCGGTCGTCACCGCGACCGGCGCGAACACACAGATGGGCCGAATCGCCGGCATGCTGGCGGCGACTCCCGATGAAGCGACACCGCTGCAGCGCGAGCTCGCGCGGCTCGGACGGATGCTCGGGCTCATCGTGATCGCGATCGCCGTGTTCATGGTCGTCGTGCTGCTGCTCTCCGCGGAGATCAATGGTCTCGCGGGCTTCCTCGACGCGCTGATCTTCGCCGTCGCGCTCGCGGTGGCCGCGGTGCCGGAAGGATTGCCGGCCGTGGTCGCGGCGGTGCTGGCGCTCGGCGTGCAGCGCATGGCGCGGCGCAAGGCCATCGTCCGCCATCTCGCCGCGGTCGAAACGCTCGGCTCGGCCAGCGTCATCGCCTCCGACAAGACCGGCACGTTGACGCGCAATGAAATGACGGTGCGCGCGATCGTCACCGCGGGCGGTCGCGTGGCGTTCGGCGGCACGGGTTACGCGCCCGAAGGCGAAATCTCGCTGGTTTCCGATGCGGGCGAATCCCTGCCGCTGGATGAAAGTCTGCGCATCGAGCTCGAACATGCGCTCGCGGCCGGCGACCGTGCGAACAATGCCTCGATTCGCCAGGAGGGCAGCACCTGGACCATTCAAGGCGATCCCACCGAAGCCGCCCTGCTGGTCGCCGCGCGCAAGGCGCGACTCGATGGCACGTTGTCCCGCCGGTTCGAGCGCGTCGGCGAAGTGCCGTTTTCCTCCGAGCGCAAACTCATGAGCACCGTGCACGAGGACGCCGAGCGCGGCAAGTTGCGCGTGTTCACCAAGGGCGCGCCGGACGTGCTGCTCGCGCGCTGCACTCACGAGCTCGTGGGTAGTGAGGCCCGCGCGCTCACCGACACGCGCCGCGACGAGATCCGCCGCGCCAATGAGAAGCTCGCGGGCGAGGCGCTGCGCACGCTCGGCGTCGCGTTCCGCACGTTGCCGCGCGATGCGCTCGAGGACCGCGACGCGGATCCCTCACTCGAGCACGAACTGGTGTTCGCCGGATTGGTGGGGATGATCGATCCGCCGCGCCAGGAAGCGAAGGACGCGGTGACGCGCGCACGTGCCGCGCGTGTAAGGCCCATCATGATCACGGGCGATCACCCGGTCACCGCGGCCGTCATCGCCGCCGAGCTCGGCATCGGTGAGGGTGGCAAGGCGGTCTCGGGCGCCGAGCTCGCGAATCTCTCCGACGACGAGCTGCGCGAGACCGTGCGCCGCGCGTCGGTCTACGCGCGCGTGAATCCCGGCGACAAGCTGCGCATCGTGCAGGCGCTGCAGCGCGAGGGCGGCATCGTCGCGATGACGGGCGACGGCGTGAACGATGCGCCCGCGCTCAAGACCGCGGACATCGGCGTCGCGATGGGCATCACGGGCACGGACGTCGCGAAGCAGGCTTCGGACATCGTGCTGCAGGACGACAACTTCGCGACTATTGTTGCGGCGGTCGAGGAAGGCCGCGCGATCTTCGCGAACATCCGCAAATTCCTGCGGTACCTGCTGTCGTCGAACATCGGCGAGGTGATCACGATGTTCGCCGGCGTGTTGCTGGCCGGCACGATCGGGCTCGTCGCGGAGACGCCGGGCGAGATCGCGCTGCCGCTCATGGCCATCCACGTGTTGTGGATCAATCTCGTGACCGACGGCGCGCCGGCGCTCGCGCTGGGTGTCGATCCGCCCGACGAACGTTACATGCGGTATCGGCCACGACCGCGCGCCGAACACGTCATCACGGGTCCGATGTGGCGCGGCATCCTGTACGTCGGAGTCGTGATCGCGCTCGGAACGTTGTTCGCGATCGACGCGAGCCTGCCGGGCGGCTTCATCGAAGGGACGGGCTCGCTGCGTCACGCCCAGACGATGGCGTTCACGACGCTGGTGTTCTTCTCGCTGTTCAACGTGTTCAACGCACGCTCGGACGAGGTCAGCGCGTTCTACGGCCTGTTCGCCAATCACTGGCTATGGGGCTCGGTCGCGTTGTCGATCCTGTTGCAGGTGGCGGTGGTCCACGTGCCTTTCATGCAGCAGGCGTTCGCGACCGAAGCGCTCACGCTCGCCGAGTGGCTGCGGTGCGCCGCGATCGGCAGCTCGGTGTTGTGGCTCAACGAGCTGCGCAAGCTGGTGAAGCGCGGGTTGCGGTCAACTGCCCGACCAGAAGAACGCGCCGGCGGGATGGTGAGCCCGCGCCACGCTGGCGATGAATAGATAGACGGCGAGGGCGGCGACGTAGAACCCGGCGCGCACCGCGCGGGTCCCGCCGCGTTTCAGCGCGAAGGAGCCGAGCACGATGTACACGATGAGCAGCAGCACCTTCACGGTGAGCCAGTCCTGCACGAACGGATACTGGCGCAGGACGGTGACCAGCATCAGTGCCGCGGTGAGCAGCACCGTGTCGATGGCGTAGCTCAGGTAACGCAGCGGCGCGGCCATCGTCCAGCCCGCGCCGGCCAGTTGCGCCGCGCCGCGTATCGCGAACAGCGAACCACTCGCGATGACGGCGGCGACGTGGACCCACTTGATCTCCAGGTAATACTCGATCATCGGGCGGCGATATTACCCCCGGGGACAGGCGCGACCGCGCGCTTCGGTCCCACCCACAGCCGGAACACGAACCAGGCGAGGATCAGCGCGCCGGCGCTGAAGATCACGTCACCCGGTACACGCATCCATACCAGCAGGTCGATGATCGGCTTCTGCATGAAGTCGGCGGAGCGCGCATACCAGTAGCCGTGATCGATCGCGGCGTTGAGCTGCAACACGCCGATCGGCAGCAGCGTGAACAACGCCATGCCGGCGAGGCCGACGTTGAAGCACCAGAACGACGCGTTGAGCACGCGCTCGTTCCAGTGCAGGTGCGGCCGGAGCCCGCGCAGGCAGAACAACATCAGTCCGATGCCGAGGAAGCCGTACACGCCGAACAACGCGGTGTGTCCGTGCAGCGGCGTCAGGTTCAGTCCCTGCATGTAGTAGAGCGGCAGCGGCGGATTGATCAGGAAGCCGAACAATCCCGCGCCCACGACGTTCCAGAACGCGACCGCCGTGAAAAACAGGATCGGCCACTTGTAACGCTGCATCCACGGCGTGGCCTGGCCCAGCTTGTAGGTGTGATAGGCCTCGAAGCCGATGAAGGCGAGCGGCACCACTTCGAGCGCGGAGAAACTCGCGCCGAGCGCCAGCACCGCGGTGGGCGTGCCGGTGAAGTAGAGGTGATGCAGCGTGCCGAGTACACCGCCGGCGAGGAACACGATCGTGGCGAACAACACCGCGACCGTGGCCGTCGTCGGACGCAGCAGTCCGAGCCGGGTGAACAGGAAGGCAATGACCGCGGTGGCGAACACTTCGAAGAAGCCCTCCACCCACAGGTGCACCACCCACCAGCGCCAGTACTCGACCATGGACAGGTGAGTGTGCTCGCCCCACATGAGTCCGGCGCCGTAGAACAGGCCGATGCACACCGTGGACGCGAACAGCAGCGCGACGATGGACTTGGACTCACCACCTTTCCTGATCGCGGGCCACAACGCCCGCCCGACGAGCGTCAGCCAGATGCCGAGGCCGGCGAACAGGAAGATCTGCCAGAACCGGCCGAGGTCGACGTATTCCCAGCCCTGGTGTCCGAACCAGAAGTTCCTGTCGAGTCCCAACTTCTGCATCACGGCCAGCCACTGGCCGGCGAATGCGCCTACGACGATGATGATGAGGCAGGTGAACAGCACATTGACGCCGAGCCGCTGGTACCTGGGCTCGTGGCCGGAGATCGCGGGGCCGATGTACAGGCCCATGCCGAGCCACGCGGTCGCGATCCAGAGCACCGCGAGCTGCGTGTGCCAGGTGCGGGTGAGCGAGTAGGGCAGCACCTCGGCGAGCTGGAAGCCGTAGGCCTCCTGGCCCTCGACCTGGTAGTGAGCCGTGATCGCGCCCAGCAGGATCTGCGTGAGGAACAACGCGACGACCAGCCAGAAATACTTGGCGGTGGCGCGCATGGAAGGCGTCACGTTCACGAGCGCGAGTGGATCGGTCCTGGGCAGCTCCGGCGGCGCTTCTTCCTTGTTGCGCGCGTGGTACCAGCCTAACAAGGCGATGCCGGCGATCAGGAACAACACGCTGAACACCGTCCACGTGAGCAGCTGGCTCGGCGGCGTGTTGCCGACCAGCGGATCATGCGGCCAGTTGTTGGTGTAGGTGATGCTCTTGCCAGGACGTTCGGTCACCGCTGACCACGAAGACCACCAGATGAACGCGCCGAGCGCGACGCGGTGCTGCGCCTCGGCGACGGTGCCGTTTTTCATCGCGTAGGCCTTGCGCAGCTCGAGCGTTGCCGGATCGTCGCCGAACAGAGAGGTGTAGTGCGCGCCCACGTCGAGGATGGCCGCGGCGCGATCCGGAGACACCGTGATCGATTCGGTCTGCGGATCGAACGTGTTCTTGCGGATCAGCGGGCGCAGCCGCGCGGCGAGCGCGGCCTGCTGTTCCTCCGGAAGCTCCGCGTACCGGCTGCCCGTCTCGCGCAACGCGAGGATGTCGAGCCATGCGGTCGCCTCGCGATGCAGCCAGTCCGCGGACCAGTCCGGCGCCACGTAGGCGCCGTGTCCCCAGATCGAACCGAGCTGCTGACCCCCGATGGACTGCCAGACCTGGCGGCCCTTCTCGATGTCGGCGCGAGTGAAGATCGTGCTGCCGTCGGTGGTGACGACTTGCGACGGGATGGGGGGCATCACGCGATGGATTTCGCCACCCACCCACAGCAGCACGGAAAAAGAGGCGGCCAGCAGAATTGCCAGCGCCAGCCAGAGTTTGCGAGTCGAGGTCATGGAGCATCTCCCGGAAGATGCCCACGATGCTCCGCCTACTAAGGGTCAAGTGCCCTGATCCAGATCAGGGTGAAATGGGGACATTCCTCGTTTCCTAGCAAAAAGGGACAGACTGGGGACTGTTGTGCCGCGTCTCGGTTGTAGCGGGACAGAGGTACGCGATGGCAGCGCGCCTCGGATCAGGTCTGTCCCCGTTTCCTAGGAAATCGGGAATGTCCCCATTAATCGTTCTCGCGGACGATGTGCTTCGCGAGGTCCTGGAGGCGGGCGGGTTCGGAAATCACGATCTCGCGGCGGTCCACGCGCACTATGCCGGCGTCCTGTAATCGCGAGAAACCTCGGCTCACGCTTTCGGAAGCAAGTCGCAGGTAGTTGGCGATGTCGGTGCGCGTCATGGCCAGGTGCAGACGCGTCGCGGAGCCGCCGCGCGCCGCCATGCGCCGCGACAGCGACACCAGGAACGCGGCCATGCGTTCGTCGGCGGAGAAATTGCCGGCGAGCAGCGCGGCCTTGCCGATGTCCTCGCTCAATAGCTTGAAAAGCTGGGCCTGCAATCCCGGCACGCGGCCGGCGAGCGCGGCGATGTTGGGGAACGAGAAGCGGCACAGGCTCACGTCATCGAGCGCCACCGCGTTGCACGGATACTTCGACTGCGAGATCGCATTGAGGCCGATCACCTCGCCGGGCAGGAAGAACCCGAGCACCTGCTCGCGGCCCTCGGCGTCGTTCACGTAGGTCTTCACGGTGCCGGCGCGCACGGCCGCGATGGCCTCGAACGGATCGCCCTCGCGAAAGATGTGCTGGCCCTCGGCGTACGGCCCCACGTGTTCGACCAGCATGTGCAGTTCGCGCAGGCGCGACTTGTCGAAGCCCTGGCCGAGGCAGGCCGCGGAAAACGCGCAGGTGCTGCAGAACTCGAACTCGTTGCCGTCGTCGGCCGCGGCGGGATTGGGCAGGCGCGTGGGTCTCACGGCCACCGCCCGCGCGGCAAGACAGGCGCAATCAGACGATGCGCGAATGACGCGGACGCTCCTGGGCGGCGGCCGGCGCGTGGATGTAGCGGTCGAAGCACATCGCGATCATACGCAGCAGCAACCGGCCCCGCGAGGTCACGTTGATGCGCTCCTCGCCGACCTCGACCAGTCCATCTTTTTCGAGCGCTTTCAGCGAGGCGAGCGCGCCGTTGAAATACTGCTCGAACTCGATGTCATAACGCTCATCGATCGCGATCCGATCGATCGCGCCCCGGCACATGACCTGCTGGATGACGTCGGCGCGGATGACGTCATCCTCATCGAGCTTGATGCCGCGCCAGGTGGGCAGACGATCCTGGTCCACTGCGTACTCCCAGTCGGGCAGGCCGCGGAAATTCTGACTGTAAGTGTCGCCGATGTGGCTGATCGCGCTCACGCCGAGCCCGATCAGGTCGCAATCGGCGTGCGTCGTGTAACCCATGAAGTTGCGATGCAGGCTGTCGCTGTCCAGCGCGCGCGTGAGGTCGTCCTCGGGCAGCGCGAAATGATCGAGCCCGATGTGGCGGTAACCCGCGGCCGTGAGCCGGTCGATCGCCAGTCGCAGCAGCCGCACGCGCGCCGCGGCGTCGGGTAGTTCGGTCTCCTCGATCTGCTTCTGCGCCTTGAAGAGCTGCGGCATGTGCGCGTAACCATAGATGGCCACGCGGTCGGGCCGCGCGCGCACGATGGTCTCGAGCGTCGCGGCGAAACCGCCGGGCGTCTGGCGCGGCAGTCCGTAGATGAGATCGACGTTGACCGAGCGGAGCCCGGCCTTGCGGCAATCCTCGATCGTCCGCAGCGTTTCTTCCACGCTCTGCACGCGGTTGATCGCGAGCTGCACGGCGTGATCGAAATCCTGCACGCCGAGGCTCGCGCGGTTGAAGCCCATCGCGGCGTACGCGGCGATGTCGCCCTCGCGGACCCAGCGCGGATCGAGCTCGATCGAGAAATCGCGGTCGGCCTTCGTGGAGAAGCGGAAGTGCTTCCCGAAGCTCTCGACCAGCCGCTCGATCGCCTCGCGCGACAGGAAGTTGGGCGTCCCGCCGCCGAAGTGCAGCTGCCGCACGACGCGTCCGCGGTCGAACAACTGCGAGACGCGTTCGGCCTCGCGCACCAGGCGCTCCACGTAGGCCGTGCCGCGCTCGAGATCGCGCGTGATGATGCGGTTGCAGCCGCAGTAGAAACACGGCGAGAAGCAGTAAGGCACGTGCACGTACAGCGACAGGTCGCGCGGGATCGGCTCCTCGTTGCTGCGCATCGCCTCGCGGCGCAGGTCCGCCGCCGTGAAATCCTGCGAGAACTGCAACGCGGACGGATAGGAGGTGTAACGCGGACCGGGTTTGTCGTACCGGCCCAGCAGGGCGTTGTCGAAACCTGTCTGGATGCTCACTTTTTCAACCTTGCCTGCCGTCGAGGCGTGGAGCCATAAGGATGGGCCCGTATACGAATACGAAGATCGCGAACGCGACGACCCACGCCAGGCCCGAGGCGCTGAGTGTCAGCAGGTAATGGTCGGGAAACACGGCGCCGCCGAACACGCGCAGCAGCGCGCCCGCCGTGAGCACTCCGTATGCGACCGCGATCGCGCGGGATACGACCAGCGGACGGCCCGTGTGGCCGAGCGACGCGCGGGTCATGACCGCGAGGATCATGGTCGAGAACGCACCGTACGTGAGCGCGTGCTGCCATTTCGCGGCCCAGGAGAATTCGCCGAGCAGCAGGAACGCTTTCAGCGCGAGGGCGATCGGGATCCACGCGTAGGCCACGTGCAGGACCCACAGGATCGGTTCCCCGCCTGCGCGAAAACTCTTCCAGCCCGAAAGCCGCAGCGCGTGTGCAACGGCGGCAACGGCCGCCACGATGCCAGCCGCAAGGCTGTCGGGCCGGAAGAGGTCGACGACGACGAGGAGAACGGTACTGCCGATGGTGAGCGCCTCCAACCACTGGCGGGAGACGACGTCGGGTTCGAGGCCCGCGCGGCGCAGCGCGTTGCCGGTGAACGCGGGCACGATGCGTCCGCCGATCACGGTGACCAGCACCAGCACGAGGCCGATCGCGACGCGCGAGGCGCCCATCGCGAGCACGAGATCGCCGTGGCGGACGGCCTGCATGAATGCGGCGTCGATGAGCCACAACACGGTGACCACGGCGAGGATCGCCATGTTGCGATTGCGCGCGCGGATCACGGGCGGCGCGACCAGCACGAGCAGGCCGGGCAGCAATGCGAGTTCCGCCGCGGCCGTCATCCAGAACGGCACGGCGCCGACGGTCGCCATCGCGAGGCGGCCCAGCAGCCACAAGGAAACCAGGGCGACAAGCGGACGTCCGCCGAAACCGCGCGAGCCGGTCCAGCTCGGCACCGCGGTGAGCAGGAATCCGGCGATGGCCGCGACCACGAAGCCGAACAGCATTTCGTGGACGTGCCAGTAGAGGCCGGGCAGCTCGCCGAACGAGACGCTGGCGTGCGCGAATCGGTACAGCCAGACCGGAATCGTGATTGCCGCGTAGGCCGCGCCGAGCAGGAAAAACGGCCGGAAACCGGCTTCGAACAGCGCGAAGCCGCGGCTTTCGCGGGCGGAATTCAGGGGAACGTCGGCGGAGTGGTTCATGGCGCCGATGTTGGCGCCGCTCGCGCGGTCGCGCCCTGATCCAGGTCAGGTCAACCCTGGTTCGCCGTTCAGTGCTCGATCGCGCGAACCCGCACGCCGTCCTTCACCGCGTCGCTGGGATAGACGATCACGGCGGCGCCGGGCTCGATGCCCGTGAGTACCGAGGCGAACTCATCTCCGCGCTTGCCGATGCGCAGCGGGACGATTCGCGCGCGCCCGTCGACCACGCGGAACGTCGCCCATTCCTCGCCATGCCGGAACAACGCCGCGAGCGGAACAAGCAGCGCCTCACTCTCCTGCGACAGCTCGATGGTCGCGTCGACGCGGAATCCGTCGGACACACGTTCGAGCGCCTTCGGGTTCGGCAGCAGGTCGACGAGCACGTCGACGCGCTGCTCTTCTATGCCGAGCGCGGAGACTTTCGTATAACCCGACGGCTCGACGCGCCGCACGCGGCCCGCGAGGGTCACGCCACCCGCATCGAGCTCGACGTAGGCGTTCTCCTGGATGCGCGTGGCCTCGGTAGACAGAACATCGATGCGCGCCTCGAGCCGGCCCACGTCGCCGATCTCCATGATCGGCGCGCCGACTCCGAGCGCGATCTCGCTTTCCTGGACGACGCGCAGCACGGTGCCGTCGATCGGCGCGCGCATGGACCACGCCGAGGCCGAACTACCGCTGCGCAGCGACTCGCCTTCGCGCATCGCGGCGCGCGCCTGCTCGAGATCGTGTTCGGCGGCGTCCGCCTCGAAACGCGCGGCTTCCACGTCCTTGCGGCGCAGCTCGAGCGTGACGGCGGCGTTTTCCCGCTCGGTTTTCGAAGCGAAGCCCTGCGCGGCGAGCTCTTCGATGCGGCGGCGATCGTTTTCGGCCTTGCTCAACTCGGCCTCGGCCTGGCGGACCACCGCGCGGGCCCGCGACGCATGAGCCGCGGCGGACTGCACGCGCGCGGATAGTTCGGCGCGCGTGCGCGCGTCCAGCATCTGCGCGACGTTGGGCACGATCACCGCCACGACCTCGCCGCGTTTGACGGCATCGCCAACGCGCAGGGCCGGCCGCATGAGCAGCCCGGTGACCGGCGCCGCGACGACGTAACGATCGCGAACGCGTGTCACGCCGTCTTCGCGCACCCTGACGAACAGGGTGCCGGTGTCGAGCGTGGCCGTTTCGACGCTCACGGGCGACGGCATCATGAGCCACACCAGCGCCGCGGCGACCAGCACGATCAAGGTCGTCGTCAGGAACCATTTCTTCTTCGTCATGATCAGTCCCGGGTCTTGAGAACGCCGATGAGATCGAGCTGGTCGATCCGCCGGCGAACGATGAAAGCGGTGACGATGCCCGCGCCGAGCATCACGAGGCTCGCGAGCGTGTAGGTGCCCGTGCCGATCACGAGCGGAATGCGGAATTCCTCGGAACTGATCATCGCGAGTATCAGGGCCGACAATCCCGCGCCCGCCGCCCAGCCGATCGGCAGCGCGATCGCCATCTGCGCCGCGAGCTGACCTAACAAGGTCCACGAAACCTCGCCGCGCGTGAAGCCCATCACGCGCAGTGTAGCGAGTTCCCACGATTGCTCGGCGAGCGTGATGCGGGCGCTGTTGTAGACCACGCCAACGGCGATGCACATCGCGAACGCGGAGAGGATCGCGGCGAACATCAGCAGGTTGTGCTGCGAGGTGGCGCGGAACTGCGCGACCATGCGGCGCTTGTCTCCGGCCGCCGCGATGCGCGGCGTGTTGCGCACGGCCTCGAAGAATGCGGCGTCCTGTCCCGCGTCGAGCCGCACGCGCGCGATGTTGAAGGTGTCGCCCTCGCCGAGCAGGCGCGAGGCATCGCGGCGGGTCAGGTATCCCGGCATGCCCATCAGGTCGCCGGTCTCCGCCGCGACCCTCATTTCGCGCGTCTTGCGCGTGCCTTCGAGCGGTTCGATCAGCACGGAGTCGCCCGAGCGCACGTCGAGAACGCGGGCGAGGCGGTCGGTGAGCAGCAACGTGCCGTCGGCGAGCGGCACGTCGCGCCCCTGCGCATCCTGCACCCGGCGCAGTTGCGCGCCGGGATCGATGCCGACCAGCGACGTGCGGTACTCGCGCGGGCCGTGGCGCAGCCGCACGCTGACCGTCCGCGAGGCTTCCGCGGTGAGCACGCCGGGCATGCGGCGTATGTCGTCGAGCGCGCCGATGGCGGCGGGTTCGATGAGCGCCACGGTGACGTCGGCGCGATCGCGCCGGAAAAGCTCGGTATCGACGAGGTAATCGAATGCGTCGCCCCACCAGGTGCCCGCGACGATGATCGCGACGGAGCTGGCGATGCCCAGGGTAGTCAGGAGGGCGCGCAGCGGGCGGCGTTCGGTCTCGCGCAGGACCATGCGGGCGGAGGGAGTAAGCAGGCGTCCCAGGCGCGCTCGTTCGAGCAGCGTGCGCTTGAACCGCGCCGGCGCCGGCGGTCGCATGGCCTCGGCCGCGGGCAGGCGCATGACCGCGCGCACCGCGCCGAAGGTGGCCGCGACGCCCGCGAAGACCGCGAGCAGTATGGAGGAGCCGACGACCCACGGCACCAGCGTGAATGCGAAGTCCGGGAACGCGAACACGCTCGCATACAGCCCGGTCATCCAGCGGCCGAAGACGACGCCGACGATGACGCCCAGCGCGACGCCGAGCGTCACGGTGACGCCGGTGAACTCGAAGTAGTGAGCCCCGATGCGGCCGTTGCCGTAGCCCATCGCCTTGAGCGCCGCGATCTGCGTGCGCTCCGTCGCGATGTGCCGGCTGATGAGCACGTGCAGCAGGAACATCGCGACCGCGAGAAACACCGCCGGCAGCACGGTGCCGAACACGCGCTGCTGGTCTATCTCCTGCGTCAGCATCTTGTCCGAGGCCTGGTCCTCGCGCGCATACGCGCCGAGCGCGCCGTAGGGCGCCAGCACGCGGTCGAGCGCGCCGATGACCGCGTTCTCGCTCGCGCCCGGTGTGAGCCGGAGAGAGAGCAGGTTGAATGCGCCACGCAGATCGTAGGTG
Source organism: Pseudomonadota bacterium (assembly GCA_023433515.1). Classification (GTDB taxonomy): domain Bacteria; phylum Pseudomonadota; class Gammaproteobacteria; order Steroidobacterales; family Steroidobacteraceae; genus CADEED01. Next base: position 5,361 of record JAEZCN010000123.1, on the reverse strand, counting down.
GAGGCCAGCCGCTCCTCGGGCATCCACAGGACCCCGAAGCGCGTGTCGTCGGAGAATCCGCCTTGCGCGGCCGCGAAGATGTAGGCGGGTGAGAGTGCGATGCCGTTGACGCGCACTTCCTGGTAACGGCCGTTCATGAGCAGCGACAGCCGGTCCCCGGGCTCGATGCCGCGCGCGCGGGCGAACGAACGGCTGACCAGCACGCCCAGCGTGTCGTCGGGCTCGACCCATCTACCGCGCTCGAGCACCACGCGGTTCATGCCGGCGTCGGGGCTCGCGGGCAGGGACACGACCTGTCCGGTCATCACTTCGATCGTGCCCGGGATCGTGATGGTGGTGGCCGCGACGACGCTCATGTCGAGGTCGAGCACGCCGGGCACGCCGCGCAGGCGTGGCGCGATCGTACGCGGCGCGCGCCGCACCGGCGCGAACACGTGCGCGAAACGCGACGACTCGTAGTAGGCGTCGCGCAGATTGGCGAGCGACGCATGCGCACACAACGAACCGATGTAGCCGCCGATGCCGCTCGCGACCACGAGCGAGATCGTGATCACCTGCGAGCGCAGGCGCCACAGGTCGCGCAGCAGTTTGCGGTCGAGCGCCCTCACCAGTGCAGATCCTCGGGCGCGAGTTTGCGCGTATTGGTCTCGTCCGAGGCGATCCGGCCGTCGGCGAGTCGCAGCACGCGGTCGGCCATTCCCGCGATCGTCACGTTGTGCGTGATGACGATGGTCGTCGTGCCGAGCTCGCGGTTGGCCCGCGCCAGGGCCGAAAGCACGATGCGGCCGGTCTCGATGTCGAGCGCGCCGGTGGGTTCGTCGCACAGCAGGCATTCGGGCCGTTTCGCCAGCGCGCGAGCGATCGCGACGCGTTGCTGTTCGCCGCCGGAAAGCTGCGCGGGAAAGTGATGGAGTCTCTCTCCCAGGCCGACGAGCGACAGCGCATCGTCGGGGTTCATGGGCTTCTCGACGATGTCCGTCACGAGTTCGACGTTTTCCCGCGCGGTGAGACTCGGGATCAGGTTGTAGAACTGGAAGACGAAGCCGACGTGTGCGCGCCGATAACGTGTCAGCTCCTTCTCGCCGGCGTTCGACAGGTCGTGGTCGCGCCAGCGCACGGTGCCCGAGGTGGGGACGTCGAGGCCGCCGAGGATGTTGAGCAGCGTCGACTTCCCGCTGCCCGAGGGTCCCAGCATCACCACAAATTCGCCGGCGCCGATGCCGAAGGTCACGCCGCGCAACGCGTGCACGTCGATCTCGCCGACGCGATAGATCTTGGTTAGATCGGTTGCCTGGAAAACGGGCTCCGCCGGCATCGCCGCACCTTAAGCGTGCGCCGCCGGCAGGGCATGCGGTCTGACACGTATATGCATTTTTCGGCGCGGCTGGAGACAATGGGCCCGCATCCATCCTGCCATGAACGCATCCGCATACGAAATGTTGACGGCGACCGCCATGCGCCTGCGCGCGCCGCGGGCGGCGCTGCGCCGCGAAACCGTGGCGCTGCCGCCGCCCCGCGAACACGAGCTGCTGATCGACGTCGCCGCCTGTGGCGTGTGCCGGACGGATCTGCACGTGCTGGATGGAGAGTTGCCGCAGGCTAACTACCCCGTGACACCCGGACACGAGATCGTCGGGCGGGTGCGGGCGCTCGGTCCGGCGGTCACGGAGTTCGCCGCGGGCGACCGGGTGGGCGTGCCCTGGCTCGCGCGCACCTGTGGCGAATGCCAGTTCTGCCGCTCGGGCGCGGAGAACCTGTGCGACCGGCCGTCGTTCACGGGGTGCAGCGTGGACGGTGGATATGCGTCGCAGGTCATCGCGGACGCGCGCTTCTGTCTGCGCATCCCCGATGAATACGGCGACGCCGAAGCCGCGCCACTGCTGTGCGCGGGGCTCATCGGCTATCGCGCGTATCGCGCCTGCGGCGACGCGCGGTTGATGGGGCTTTACGGCTTCGGCGCGGCGGCGCACCTGCTCGCGCAGGTGGCCCTCGCCGACGGCCGCGAGGTCTTCGCGTTCACGCGGCCGGGCGACGTCGACGGACAGCGCTTCGCACGCGAGCTCGGCGCGTGCTGGGTCGGCGGTTCCGACGAAACGCCGCCGCACGCGCTCGACGCAGCCATCATCTTCGCGCCCGTGGGCGCGCTCGTGCCCGCGGCGCTCGCCGCCGTGCGCAAGGGCGGGCGTGTGGTCTGCGCGGGCATCCACATGTCGGACATCCCGGCGTTTCCGTATCGACTGCTGTGGGAGGAACGTTCAGTCCTGTCGATCGCGAACCTCACTCGCGCGGACGGGCAGGATTTCATGCGCGTCGCAGCCCGCGTGCGGCTGCGTCCGGCGGTCGAGCGTTTCGAGCTCGAGCGCGCCAACGAGGCGCTCGCGCGATTGCGGGATGGACAATTGCGCGGCGCGGCGGTGCTGGTTCCCTAGGTCTTATTTCGCGGCGCCGGCACGGGCGGACAATCCATGAATGAAGCCGATTCCGGCACGACTGGTCGCGTTGCTCCCCACGCTTGCGCTGATCCACACGTTCGCGCTGTTGTGCGGTTGCGCGGTGAGCAAACCCGCACCGGCGGAGTCGGAGGTGGTGGAAGGCCTGGCTCGTGTCCCGTCCACGCGAGTCGACACCGTCCTCGCCGCGCCGGGTGTATCGCTCGCCAACTACCGCCGCGTGATGCTCGATCCGGTCGAGATCGGTTTCGTGGAGGGCTGGGAGAAACGCGATGCCGGCGTGACCGCCGAGGACATCACGCGTATCCGCTCGCAGGCGGGGGCGGCGTTCCGCGAGATCTTCGGCTTCGCGCTCAGCGCGAACGGCGGTTATGGCCTGACCACGCGGCCGGATCCCGACGTGCTGCGCGTGAGCACCACGATTTCGAACCTCGACGTCGGCAAGTCGCCGGCGGAAGCGGCCACGATGCGCCCCGCATACGTCGTCTCATCGGCCGATCTCGTGTTGCTCATGGATCTGCGCGACTCGCGCAGCGGAGCGCTGCTGGTGCGCGCGATCGATCGCGGGAAGGTCCGCCAGGCAGGCGACATGCGAATCGACGATTCGGTGACGAACTCGACCGATGCGCGTCGCGCGCTCGAGATGTGGGCCGGCCTGCTGCGGGAAGCGCTCGACGAGGCTCGCGCCAACTCGGCCGGCGCGGCGTCTCAGTGACGCCCCATCTGGATGTCGGCGACCTTGTCGCGGTAGTCGGCCTTCGGATCGCGGCCTAACAACAACTTCACCCCCGCGACCAGGCTGAATTCGTTGAGCCACATTTCCGCGTGGTCGGGCTCGAAGCGCAGCAGCGCGAGCCGCGGATCGTCCTTGCCGCCTTCGTACCATGCGGCGACGAAGCGATTCCACAGCTCATCGATGATCGCGCGGTCGTTGTGGATGGACAGCTCGCCCTGCACGGACGCGAAGACTTCGTGCCCCTTGGACGAAAACTGCAGCACCGCGCGGCGTGGCGTGTCGAGCGCATCCGTGAGTTCCGTGCCCTTGGCGCTGAAGAACCAGATCGGTCCGCGGTCGTGGGGTTCATGGCGGATCTGCGCGGACATGGGCCGCGTATGGCCGGACTCGCTCTCGAGTCCGAGCATCGCGACGCGGTCGTCCGCGAGCGCCTTCCAGAATTTGGCTTCGATTTCGGCGTCGGTCGTCATGGCGTGCTCCGTGTGTGAACACGCAGCATCGCAATTACGCCGTCCGATATCTGTCGGAAACGGGGACGGTCCCCATTCAGGCCTGCACGGCCGCGTCAGCTGATTCCGCGAGAAACGGGGATCAATTCCCGTTCCATCGCGGCGTTGCAGGTGAGAATGGGGAACGCCCCGGGGCTGTCAGCCTCGATTCGACGCGACCTCGGGCAGGCGCGTGGCCGGCCGGTAGTTCGTGACCTTCGGATTGCCGACCGCGGCGACGCCGTCGGTGAAGGCTTCCTCGACGCAATCCTCGTACGCGTCGCGCAGGCCCAGGATCCTCGTGTCGATCGAACCGCACACCGACCGCGCCGCGTTGCGGATGCGTTTGCGAAGGGTCCTGACGTCCTGGTCGGACTCGAGGTCCAGGTCCCCGTACTTGACGACGACGCTGACGGTCTCACGCTGCGCCCCGGCCTGAGCGATGCCGCCCAGGGCCAGGGCGGCGACGGCCGCGGTAAGTAGTTTGAACGAATTCATGTGGGGCTCCTCTCGATGTCTGGTGTGTGTCTGGAGGAGCGCATCCTGCCCGCGCGACCGCGGCGTTGTGTTCCGGAGTTCTGAGGGATTGTTTAGTTTTCCTATTCCCAACCCGTAGGTGAGTCGTGAGGTGAGCAGTTCTCCGCTCGTTATCCCGGCTTTTCCGTGCCAGGCACCGTTTTCATGCGCCATTCGCCGGGCGGTAAGCCCAGCGCCTTCTTGAACGCGCGGCTGAACGCGGCTTCGGAGTCGTAACCCACGCGGTTCGCGACCGCGGCGATACTGTCCGTGCCGTTGCGCAGGTAGTTCGACGCGAGCTGCATGCGCCAGTTGGCGAGGTATTGCATCGGCGGGAGCCCGACGAAGTTCGTGAACCTCTCGGCGAACGCGGAACGCGACAACGCGGCGATTTCGGCGAGCGACTCGAGCGCCCAGTCGCGCGAGGGGCTTTCGTGCAGCGCCGCCAGCGCGCGCCCGATGTGGGGATCGCGCAGTCCGCCGAGCCAGCTGTTGCGGTCGGGCGGCAGGTTCTCGAGATAACGGCGCACCACGTCGACGAACATGAGCTCGCTGATGCGCCCCAGCATGCATTCGCCGCCCATGCGTTCCCGGGACTCGGAGAGCGCCGCGCGAAAGTACGCGCCCAGCGCGCCGCCGCCGACGTCGTTGACGTGGATGGCGCGCGGCAGCGCCGTGAGCAGCGGGTTGTAAGGCCGCGAATCGCAGCCGAGGAAGCCGCACACGAAATGCGCGGGCTCGCCGCTTTCGGTGCCGACGAGGATCTTCGCAGGCATGAAGCCCGAATCCGGCCGCCGGTACATCGACATCTCCGGAGACTTCCGCATGCCGAGGTCGGTCGCGAGGACATGGGTATCGCCGTGCGGCAGCATGATGATGTCGCCGGCCGTGAGTTTCATCGGTTCCTGGCCTTCGATGCTGAACCAGCAGCTTCCCTCCATCATGAGGTGATAGGAGATGAGGTGGTCCGAGCCGGGAAACATGGAGTCGACCACGCTCTTGCCGAGCGGCGTCTCCGCGACCCAGGGCGCGCGTGCGTGTACGTCGAAGAAGAATGCACCCGAGAGCCGCACCGCCCGCAGTACATCCGATAGCGCGTCCATAACTACTCCCGACTTGCCTCAAGAGGGTGCCTGGCACGGAAAAGCCGGGAGAAGTCGCTTCTCCCGGC
>JAEZCN010000043.1 GCA_023433515.1 Pseudomonadota bacterium | reverse complement strand
CGATGTCGCCGCCGCGCTCGCGGACCATCCGGCGATCGTCGCATTCAATCTCTTGAACGAACCGGTGCCGGAGCGCGAGGGCGGACTCGCCGAACACGCGCCGCCGGAAGTCATGCGCGCGTGGTATGAGAAGGCTCGCGGCACCACCCGCGATCTGCCGCAGTTCTACGCCCGGCTCATAGACGCCGTGCGCGCCGCCGATCCGCGCACGCCGATCATGCTGGATGCCGGTTTTTACGGCGCTGCCGATTCATTCTCGTACTGGGACGAGGTGCCGCACGCGGACGCGCGCCTGCTTTACGCATTCCACATGTACGAGCCATGGAGCGCGACCAGCGGTCCCAACATGAAACGGGCGAAGCCATATCGATACCCGGGTGTCGTGCCATTCGGCGAAGGCGAGACGCACTGGGACGCCAAACGCGTCGCCGCCTATCTACAGCAGCCCTTCGACTGGGCGCGCGCGCATCGCGTGCCCGCGAATCGCCTCGTGGCCGGAGAATTCGGCTGCATGCGCCGCTGGCCGGACTGCCCGCGTTACCTCGACGACGTCCTCACGGTGCTCGAATCGCAGGGTGTGCACTGGGCGTTCTATTCGTTCCGCGAAGCCTGGGACGGAATGGACTACGAACTCGGGTCGGACAAGCTGCCGTGGCAGTACTGGCAGGCGGTGGAGAAGGGTGAGCCATTCGAGCTCGAACGCGGCCCGAATCCCGTGTTCGAGCCGATCCTGCGGCGGCTGCGACGCACGCCGCATTGACCTAACTACCATGGGCCGCGGTCCTTGCGGCCCCGGGCGGCCGGATACACGGAAAAACCCCGGCCGCGCGTCCACGCCCTGATGTCGCCCGCCACACGCCCCCGATATCCCGCAACCCGCTTATTTCATTGGTATCCGCGGCCACGGTGCGGCAGGCTCTGAACCCGTGATGACCGAAAACTCCTCCATAAACTCCAGAAAACGCCTGTTGATCGGCGGCCTCATCCTCGTGGGCGTCGTGATCGCCGCCACGGCGGCCTGGCGGCACTTCGCGGGCGACGGGCCCACCGCCACCAACCGGCCTGGACCTCCCCCCTGGCGTGCCGAGGGAAATCAGCCCGTGCCCGTGCGCGTGGTGACCGCGGTGCAGGAGCCGTTCGCGCTCTACCTCAAGGCACTGGGCACGGTGACCCCCCTGAAGACGGTCACGGTACGCAGCCGCGTCGACGGAGAGCTCGTCCGCGTCGCGTTTCGCGAGGGCCAGGTCGTCAAGCAGGGGGACCTGCTGGCCGAAATCGATCCGCGCCCGTTCCGCGTGTTGCTCGCGCAGGCCCAGGGTCAGCAGGAGCAGAACCTCGCGGAGCTCGCCAATACGGAGGGCGAGCTGGCGCGATTCAAGGACCTGCAGTCCAAGGGCTACGTCTCCGCGCAGGATCTCGCCAACCAGGAAGCGCTGGTGCGGCAATTCCAGGCCCGGCGCCGCACCGACGAGGCCGCGGTGGAGGATGCACGCCTGCAACTCGCTTACACCCGGATCACCGCGCCCATCAGTGGGCGTGTAGGACTGCGCAACGTGGACGCCGGCAACCTCATCCGATCCGGAGACGCAGCGGGCCTCGTCACCATCACACAGATGCGTCCGATCAGCGTCCTGTTCACCATTCCCGAGACCGATCTTCCGGCGGTGCGCGCCGCGATGCGCGCGCAACCGCAACTGCCCGTGGAAGCCTGGGGCCGCGACGAAACCACGCGGCTCGCGACCGGAATCCTTCTCAGCATGGACAACCAGATCGACACGGCGACGGGCACGTTGCGGCTGCGCGCCGAGTTTCCGAACGAGGATGAGTCCCTGTTCCCCAACCAGTTCGTGAACATCCGGCTGCGCGTGCGCAACGATGCCGCGGTCGTCATCCCGAATGCCGCGGTGCAGTTCGGCTCGCAGGGCAATTTCGTCTTCGTGGTGAACGAAGAGAACAAGGCGACGGTGCGCAACGTGAAGCTGGGCGCGAGTGAAGGCGAGCGCGTGGCGGTGATGGATGGTGTGCGGCCGGGCGACCGGATCGTGCTCGAAGGCCTCGACCGCCTGCGCGACGGCCGCGACGTGAAGATCATCGACGAGCCGGCGGTGGCGGCCCAATGAACCTCTCGCGGCCGTTCATCCTGCGGCCGGTCGCGACGACGTTGCTGATGGCCGCGCTGCTGCTCACGGGCGCGCTCGCCTACCGCGCGCTGCCCGTTGCCGCGCTCCCGCAGGTGGAATATCCCGTCATCCAGGTGATCACGCTGTATCCGGGCGCGAGCCCGACCGTGACCACGAGCGCCGTGACCGCGCCGCTCGAACGGCAGCTCGGCCGCATCCCCAGCCTCAACCAGATGATTTCGACGAGCTCGGGCGGGGCGTCGGTCATCACGCTGCAGTTCTCGCTCGACGTGGATCTGGGCGTCGCCGAACAGGAGGTGCAGGCCGCGCTCAACGCCGCGAACAACCTGCTCCCCGACGATTTGCCCGTGCCGCCGGTGTACCGGAAGGTGAATCCCGCGGACACGGCGATCCTGACGCTGGCGGTCAGCTCCGGCACGTTGCCGCTGTCGACCGTGTACGACCTCGTCGACACACGGGTGTCACAGAAGATTTCGCAGGTGCCCGGCGTGGGACTCGTGACGCTGGCCGGCGGCCAGCGGCCCGCGGTGCGCATCCAGGTGAACCCGGGCGCCCTGGCCGCGAATGGCTTGTCGATGGAGCAGGTGCGCTCGGCCATCGCCACCGCCAACGTGAACATGCCGAAGGGCAGCTTCGACGGGCCCGTGCGCGCCATCATGTTGGACGCGAACGACCAGATGCGCAGCGCGCAGGAATACCGAGACCTGATCATCGCCAGCGTCGAAGGCAGGCAGTTGCGGCTGGGCGACGTCGCGACCGTCGAAAACGGCGTGGAGAATCGTTACCTCGCGGCCTGGTCGGGCCGCACACCCGCCATCCTCATCAACGTGCAGCGCCAGCCCGGCGCCAACGTCATCGAGGTCGTGGACCGCATCGAGGAGCTGCTGCCGCAGCTGCGTGCCTCACTACCGGCCGGCGTGGACGTCGCCGTCCTCAGCAATCGCACCGAATCCATCCGCGCCTCGATCCGTGGCGTGCAGAAGGAGCTGATCATCGCGATCGGCCTGGTGGTGATGGTCACCTTCCTGTTCCTGCGCAATGTGCCGGCGACCATCATCCCCGGCGTCGTCGTGCCGCTGTCGCTGATCGGCACCTTCGGTGTCATGCTGCTGGCCGGCTTCTCGCTCAACAACCTGACGCTGATGGCGCTCACCATCGCGACGGGTTTCGTGGTCGACGACGCCATCGTGATGCTCGAGAACATCGCGCGGTACATCGAGAAGGGCGAGAAACCGCTCGACGCCGCGCTCAAGGGCGCCGAGCAGATCGGCTTCACGCTGCTGTCGCTGACCGTCTCGCTGATCGCCGTGCTCATTCCGCTGCTGTTCATGGCCGATCTCGTCGGCAAACTCTTCCACGAATTCGCGGTGACGCTCGCGGTGGCGATCGCGCTGTCGTTGCTCGTGTCGCTCACGCTCACGCCGATGATGTGCGCGCGATTCCTCAAGCAGGGTCATGCCGCGGCGCACGGCGACGACGCGTTCACGCGGCTCGTCAGGCATTACGAACGCGGGCTCGACTGGGTGCTGGCGCGCCAGCCCGCGACGTTGTTGAGCGTGCTCGCGACGCTGCTGCTGACGGTGCTGCTCTACCTGGTGGTGCCGAAAGGTTTCTTTCCCGTGCAGGACGCCGGCCTCATCCAGGGCATCAGCGAAGCGCCGCAGACGGTGTCGTTCAATGCGATGGCGCGGCGTCAGCAGGCCCTCGCGGATCTCATCCTCGACGATCCGGACGTCGCCACGCTGTCGTCGTTCATCGGTGTCGACGGCACGAATCCCACGCTGAACACCGGGCGGTTCCTCATCGAACTGAAGCCGCACGCCGATCGCGGCGCGTCGGTGCTCGAAGTGATGGAGCGCCTGCGCGAACGCGCCGCGTCGGTGCCGGGCATCGCGCTCTATCTGCAACCGGTGCAGGAGCTGACCATCGAAGACCGCGTGAGCCGCACGCAATACCAGTTCAGTCTCACCAGTCCCGACCAGGCCGAGCTCGAGGAATGGACCCATCGGTTCACCTCGCATCTGCGCGAGTCGCCGGCGCTCGCCGACGTGGCCAGCGACCTGCAGAGCGAAGGATTGCAGGCCTACCTGGAAATCGATCGCGCGGCGGCCGCGCGCCTCGGCATTTCCGTCGCCGCGATTGCCGATGCCTTGTACGACGCCTTCGGACAGCGGCAGATCTCAACGATCTTCACGCAGGCCAACCAGTATCGCGTGGTGCTCGAGACCCGCCCGGATTTCCAGCTCGGGCCCGAGGCCATCGAGCGCATCCGCGTGGCGACGGAATCAGGCGAACCCGCGCCTCTATCTACCGTGGCGCGCCTGGTGGAGCGACCGGCTCCGCTCGTGATCAACCACCTCGGCCAGTTTCCCGCCGTGACCGTGTCCTTCAACCTGGCGAGTGGTTCGTCGCTCGGCGCGGCCCTGTCCGCCATCGAGGAGGCCCGGGAGGCACTGGCGCCGCCGGCCAGCCTGGAGCTGCGACTGCAGGGTGCGTCCGAGGCGTTTCACAATTCGCTGTCCAGCACGTTGTGGCTGATCCTCGCCGCCGTCGTCACGATGTACATCGTGCTCGGCGTCCTCTACGAGAGTTTCATCCATCCGGTGACGATCCTCTCGACGTTGCCTTCGGCCACCATCGGCGCATTGCTGGCCCTGCTGCTCGCGAGCCGTGGTCTCGATCTCATCGCGGTGATCGGCATCGTGCTGCTGATCGGCCTCGTGAAGAAGAACGCGATCATGATGATCGACTTCGCGCTCGAGGCCGAGCGCGAACAGGGTCTCGCGCCGCGCGAGGCCATCCGGCAGGCCGCGTTGCTGCGCTTCCGGCCGATTCTGATGACGACGCTGGCGGCGCTGTTCGGCGCCATCCCGCTGATGTTCGCGTCGGGCTCCGGCGCCGAGCTGCGTCAACCTCTGGGCATCGTGATGGTGGGCGGTCTGCTCGTGAGCCAGGTGCTCACGTTGTTCACGACGCCCGTCATCTATCTGTTCTTCGACCGGCTCACGCGCCGGCGTGCCCGGGACGACGCCCGGGCGGGCGTCGTGCGCGAGGAGGGCGCGCGGTGAGTTTCACGCGGGTGTTCATCGAACGCCCCGTGGCCAGCGTCCTGCTGGCCATCGCGATCCTGCTCTCCGGACTGCTCGCGTTGCGGCAGCTTCCCGTGGCGCCGCTGCCGCAGGTGGACTATCCCTCCATCCAGGTTCAGGCGCGCATGCCCGGCGCGAGCCCGGAGTCCATGGCGGCAACCGTCGCGACGCCGCTGGAACGCGCGCTCGGCACGATCTCCGGGATCACGGAGATCCAGTCCGTCAGCATCCAGGGCCAAACTACCGTCAACCTGCGCTTCGCGCTGGACCGCAACGTCGACGAGGCCGCGCGCGAAGTGCAGGCCGCCATCAATGCCGCGCGCTCCCAGCTCCCGAGCGGCATGCCGGGCATGCCCAGCTACCGCAAGGTGAACCCGACGCAGGCGCCGATCATGGCGCTGGCGTTGAGTTCGGAGATGCTCTCGCCGGGCCAGTTGTTCGACGTGGCCTCTACCATCATCGCGCAGAAGGTTTCTCAGATCCCCGGCGTGGGGTCGGTCGACGTGGGCGGCAGTTCGTTGCCCGCCGTGCGCGTGTCGCTGGATCCGAACGCGCTCAATCATCACGGCATCGCGCTCGACGAAGTGGGCAACGCCATTCGCGCCGCCAATACGCAGCGGCCGCTGGGCGCGGTTTCCGACGACTCGCGCACCTGGCAGATCGAAGCGAGCCTGCAACTGCGCACCGCGGAGGAGTACCGGCCGCTGATCATCGCTTGGCGCGACGGCCGGCCGGTCCGGCTCGGAGATGTCGCGACCGTGACCGAAGGCACCGAGAACCGGTACGCCTCGGGCTTTCACAATGATCGCGACGCGGTGATCGTGACCGTGAGCCGCCAGCCGCAGGCCAACATCATCGAAACGGTGGACGCCATCCACGCGCAGATGGAGACCCTGCGCGCGCTGTTGCCCGCGGGCGTGGACATGACGGTCGCGATGGATCGCTCGCCGGTGATCCGCGCGACGCTGCGCGAGGCCGAGCTCACGCTGGTCATCGCGGTCGTGCTCGTGGTGCTCGTGGTGCTGGCATTCCTCGGCAACTGGCGCGCGGCGTTGCTGCCGACGCTGGCTATTCCCGTGGTGCTGTTCGGCGCGCTCGCCATCATCTGGCTGGCGGGATTTTCCCTGAACAACCTGTCGCTCACCGCGCTCATCGTGGCCGCGATACTGGTGGTCGACGACGCGATCGTCGTGCTCGAGAACATCTCGCGGCACATCGAAGACGGCGTGCCGCCCTTCGAGGCCGCGCGGCGCGGCGCCGGCGAAGTGGGCACGACATTGTTGTCCATGAACGTCGCGCTGGCCGTGGTTTTCGTATCCATCCTGTTCCTCGACGATTTCGTCGAGCGCCTGTTCCGCGAGTTCTCGCTGACGCTGGTCGCGGCGATGGCCGTGTCGCTGGTCATCTGCCTGAGTCTCACGCCCGCGTTGAGCGCGCGCGTGCTGC
>JAEZCN010000029.1 GCA_023433515.1 Pseudomonadota bacterium | reverse complement strand
TGGTCGCGATCGAATTGATCTTGGATCCCGTGGACGCAATGATCGCCGCGACCAGCGCCGCGAACACGAGGCCCAGGATGCCGGTGGGCAGCATCGCCATGAGACTCGGATACGCCTGGTCGGGACGCTCGAGCCCGGGGTTCAGGATGATGGCCGCGATGCCCGGCAGCACGATGATCACCGGCATGAGTAGTTTGAGGAACGCGGCGAGCACGATGCCCTTCTGCGCCTCGTTCACGCTCTTCGCCGCGAGGCCGCGCTGGATGATGTACTGGTTGAAGCCCCAGTACGACACGTTCATGACCCACATGCCACCGAGCAGCACCGCGAGACCCGGCAGGTGCCGGTAGCTCGGGTTGTCGGGCGACAGGATCATGTCGAATTTCTCGGGCAGCTCGGTGGTGAGGCGCGTGAAGCCGGCGATCACGCTGCCGTCGCCGACGGTCGAGAGCGCGATCCAGGTGATCATGAGCCCACCGAGCACCAGCAGCGACACCTGCACGATGTCGGTGAGCGCCACGGCCTTCAAACCACCGTACAACGCGTACGCCAGCGCGAACACGCCGAGCGCGACGACGGCCATGTCGATATCCATGCCGGTGATGGTGTTCACCGCGGTGGCACCTAACCAGAGAATCGAAGTCAGGTTCACGAAGATGTACAGCACCAGCCAGAAGATGGCCATCACGGTGCGCACACCGGGGCTGTAACGCCTCTCGAGGAATTCCGGCATGGTGTAGATGCCGTTCTTGAGGAACACCGGCAGGATCCACTTGCCGACGATGATCAGCGTGAGCGCCGCCATCCATTCGTACGACGCGATGGCCATGCCCATCACGTAGCCGGATCCCGACATGCCGACGATCTGCTCGGCCGAGATGTTCGCCGCGATCAGCGACGTGCCGATGGCCCACCACGGCAGCGCGCGCGAAGCGAGGAAGTAATCCTGCGCGTCTTTCTTGTGTTCACCCTTCTCGCGCGACACCCACTGCGCGAGCACGAAAATGCCGATCGCATACGCGACCAGGATCGCGATATCCAGAGTCTGCAGATTCACCTGAACTCCCCCCAGGCTGCAGGCGCGATGCGCCTTCGTTTGCGCGCTCTATTTTTCTGCCGTCATCCGCAACGCTTCGAACAACCCCTTCGCGCGCGCGGCGACTTCCGCGAGTGTATACGCGGGCTTGAACAATTCACCGCCGAAGCCGAATCCGTCCGCGCCCGACTCGAGCCATGCTGCGATGTCCTTCGAGCCAATGCCGCCGACCGCGTAGACCTGCACGTTTTTCGGCAGCACGGACTTCAGCGCTCGCAGGTGTCCGGCGCCATAGGTCGAAGCCGGAAAGAGTTTGAGTTCGGTCGCGCCGTGGCGCAGCGCCTCGAACGCCTCGGTGGCGGTCGCGATGCCGGGCATGACGCGCATGCCGAGATCGAGCGCGCGGCGGATCACCGCGCCGTCGCAGTTCGGCGCGACGACGAGCCGCCCGCCCGCGGCGTGCACCCTATCTACTTCCGCGGATGTGAGGACAGTGCCAGCGCCGACGAGACAGTCGCCGTACCCCCGCGCGAGCTCGGCGATCGAGTCGAAAGGCTGCGGAGAATTCAGCGGAACTTCGATGCTGCGGAAGCCGGAGGTGACGAGGCACGCCCCGGTTTCGGCCGCGCGCTCGGGCGTGAGGCCTCGCAGGATCGCGACCATCTCGACGTTGCGCGAACTCATGAAGCGGGAGCCTCGAGGTCCTGGAAGATCTGTGCGAGCCCGGCGAGCGATGCCGCGTCGCCGTCGAGGCACACGACTTCGCGTCCGCGACGCGCGAGCGCGGTCGCGTAGCGATCCACCAGCTCGTTCGCACCGACGAGGTATACGGGACCGTCAGGACCCAAGCCGGCAAACAACGGCAATGTTCCGGCCACGTCGGTGCCGATCAGCAACCCCGACATCCACGAAGGCGCGCCCTCCGCCGAAAGTTGTCTGTCGAGCCTGAGGCTGCGGGCCTGGAACAGCCGGTGCAGCAGCGGCACCTCGGGGTGGCGCGCTGCCTCGGCGAGGCCACGATCGAACTCGGCGGGATGATGTTCCGGCGCGGTCGTCGAGTCGCGCACGATCACGCTGTGATCGCACAGCAGCGCGAATATTTCGCCGGTCGGGACCGTGACGAATTCCTGGACTACACCGTTGTGCAGTGAAACCCACTTCGTGTGAGTGCCGGGCAGGCAGACGAGCCGACGACCTTCAACGAGCGCCGGCTGCAGCCGCCGTGCGCCCAGCAGCTGGGTTTCTTCGCCGCGCATCACGTCGGGCGCTCCGAGCGGATTCGTGCACCGCATGCCGGAAACGATGCGCACGCCGTCGCGCGCCTCGACGGTCGAGCCCGCCAGCGCATCGAGCTCCTCGGGGCAGGGTAGATAGGGAGCCTCGCGCCAGCCGAAGGCCGACCCCACCATGCCGCACATCACCGCTGGCAGCTTTCCATGCGCGCGCTGCCAGTCGGCGGCCAGGTCATCGAATACCTGCGCGAACCTGCCACGCGAATCGGCGGCGCCGGCTCCCTTGCGAATCTCGAGCGCCCGTCCGTCCTCGTCGCAGAGCGCCAGTCGCAGGTTGCTCGTGCCCCAGTCGCCGGCGATGAATGCCGCCTTGCCCGACAGGCCGTCGATGCGGGTCATGCCCCGGATGTTACGTTCAGATCTGGTGGGGCGCGACGATGCGTCGCTCACCGACGAGGAATGCATCCGCGACGAGCTGGAACGGCCGCCAGTCCACCTCGGACTTGCCGGCGGCGCACAACGCCGCGAAGCGCGCGTACAACCGCGGATATTCGCCCGCCATGCTTTCGTCAATGCCGATCATCTTGCCGTCGATCTCGAGGCCGGCGCCGCCGCGGGATAACTTGAGCCGGCCATCGGTGGTCTCGAGCTCGATGTCCCAGCTCTGTTCCCCCTTCTGCCGGAAGTCGAACTCCGCCGCGATCGCCACGCCTGCCGTGGTTCGCAGCGCCACGTTGGCCGCGATCGGCGCCTGCTGATTCTCGGGGAATTCGAGCAGTGCCTTTTCGACGCTCACCTCGTCGGCCAGCACCTCGGTGAGCACCGACAACGCATTGATGCCCGGATCGAACACGCCGAACCCGCCCGGTTCCCAGATCCAGCGCTGGCCCGGATGCCAGTGGTGAACGTCTTCCTTCCAGGTGATCTTTCCGCCGGTGAGCCGGCGGGTGCGCAGCCATTCGCGCGCGGCATCGACGCTTGCCGCGAAACGCGAGTGCCACGTCTGGAAAAGCGTACGGCCGCGGCGCGCGGCTTCGTCGGCCAGCAGCGCGATCTGGCGCGTGGTCGCGGTCGGCGGCTTTTCGAGCATGACGTGTTTGCTCGCGCGCAATGCGAGCAAGACCGCATCGAAATGCGCCTGCGGCGGCGTGCAGATGGAAATGCAGTCGAGGTCCGGCACGCCCGCGAGCATCGCCGCGAGGTCGGGATAGTTCGCGACGCCATCGACGTTCGCATTGCGGCTCGCGCAGGCGATGAGCTGGAATCTCGCATCGGCGCGCAAAGCCGGAATGTGCTGGTCGCGCGCGATCTTGCCAATGCCGACGAGGCCCAGGCGCAGGGGCATGTTCAGGACTTCACCGCTTCGCTCGAGACCACGTCGACTCGCATGGAACCGATACCTCCGCTGAACGCACGGGCGTTCATCGCTTCGGCTCCTACGCTACCACGTCCTCGATCAGATCTTGAGGTTCAGGCGTTTCCTCGACCCCGAGTTCCATGAGTATCTTCACGCGCAGCGCCTGGGCTTCCGGACTCGAGACGCGCCGCGGATGCGGGATGTTGACGTCGAACGAAGCCTGAATTTGCGTGGGCCGCGGGCTCAGCACGAGGATGCGATCGGCCAGATGGATGGCCTCTTCGACGTCGTGCGTGATCAGCAGCACCGTGTGCCGCTCCTTCGCGAGAATGCGCAGCAGCTCGTTCTGCATGCGCAGGCTCATGAGCGCGTCGAGCGCCGAGAACGGCTCGTCCATGTAGAGTATCTCGGGCTTCACGACGAGCGCTCGGGCGATCTCGCAGCGCTTCAGCATGCCGCCCGAGAGCTCGTGCGGGTAGTTGTTCTCGAATCCCTTGAGGCCGACCAGAGCGGCGTACTCGCGCGCGAGCTGCTCGCGTTCCGGTAGCTCGTCGGGCAGACCGAACAACACGTTCTGCCGCACCGTGAGCCACGGAAACACCGACCCTTGTTGCGTGATCAGGATTCCATTCTTGTTGGGCTCGGTGCGCGGCTTGCCGTCGATGAGCACGGCGCCGGTGTCCGGCTGCAGGAAGCCGCTGATGATGTTCATCAGCGTGGTCTTGCCGCAGCCCGAGGGACCGACGATGGCGACGAACTCGCTGTCGCGCACGTCGAAGGTGAGGTCGGAGATCACTTCCAGGGTGCGGCCGTCCTTCTCGAACGACTTGCGCACGCCCTGCAGCGAGATCTTCGGAGTTGCGTTCTTAGTGGGCATAACGCCACCTCACGATCTTCATGCCTTCGAGCAGGCGCGTGATTCCGTCCAGCGCGAGGCCGATGAGACCGATGATGATCATGCCGGCGATCACGAGGTCGTAGCGATTACCGGCGTTGCGCGCGTCCATGATCATGTAGCCCAGGCCCGAGCGCAGCGCGATCATTTCCGCGGCTACGACCACGAGCCACGCCACGCCGAGGCCGATGCGCATGCCCGTGATGATCTGTGGCAACGACGCCGGCAGGATCACCTGGAAGAAGAACTTGCCGCGCGTCACGTCGAAGTTGTCCGCCGCGCGCAGGAAGCGTTTTTCGATGGTGTGCACGCCCACGGTGGTCTGCACGATCATCGGGAACACCGAGGCGATGAAGATCAGGTAGATGGCGGACGCATTGCCCACACCGAACCAGAGGATCGCGATCGGGATCCAGGCAATCGGCGAGATCGGCCGCAGGATCTGGAAGATCGGGTTCATCGTGACGAACGCGCCGTGCACGCGGCCCATCCACAGTCCCAGCGGAATGGCGAGCAGCACCGCGAGCCCGAACCCCGTGGCCACGCGCATCAGCGACGAACCGATGTGCTCCCATAGACTGCCGTCGCGCGCAAGCTCCAGCGTGCCCTCGACCACTCTCTGTGGCGTCGGAAAAATCACGCTCTTCGTGACGACAACCGTGATCCACCACACCGCGACGAGCATCGCCGCGACGACGATGGACGGCAATGCATGCCTGAGACCCTTCATCGTATTCGCTCTCCAGTCCTAACTATTGCGCCAGTGCCGCAGGCGCCAGCGTATCTTTTGCCACGGCCACGACGGCCGCTCCTCGACGATCACCACCATCTGCCCGCTCGAGTGCGCCGTGCAGTCGAAGTAGTTCTCCGATGCCACCTCGAACGGCAGCCGGAAACTCTGTCCCGGCATGAGGATCGTCGGCCCGAACTGCTGCGGGACTTCGTCGAGATTGCGCAGCAGCAGCACGTCGTTCACGCCCAGCGTCAGCGTTATGGTCGACGGCAGGATGTCCACCAGGTCGCCCGCCGCGCGCCGCGCGTACGTGCCGCGCGGGATCTCGAACAGTTCCTCGCGCGAGTCGCTCTCGATCGGCGCGAATCCGGCCCAGGCGACGACCGCGAGCACCGGGGCCAGCGCCGCGGCGAACCACCACCTTCGCCTGCTCATAACCGCAACAGGATGCGGAGGTCATGCACGAAATCGTCGGCGCCGCGGCCGTAGGGCATCACCGCGCGCAGTCCGCCCTGGCGATCGATCAGGTAGATGGACGACGAATGACCGAACGTGTAGCCGCCGTTGTCGAAGGTGATTTTCTTCGAGGAGACGCCGTAGCGTTTCTGCGCGGCATCGATCTGCGCCTGCGTGCCCACGCCGCCGACGAAGGTCGGATCGAACGCGCCGAGATATTTCTTCATGCGCTCCGCGGTGTCGCGTTCCGGATCCACGGTCACGTACACCACCTGCACGTTCTCGGCTTCGGCGCCCAGCTTGCGGCGCGCGCCCGCGAGCGTCGCCAGCGTGATCGGGCAGACGTCCCCGCAGGAACTGAACCCGAAGGCCAGCATCACCACCTTGCCGCGGTAGTTAGCCAGGTCGAGCGGACGACCGTCGGTGCCCTGCAGTTTCAGCTCCGGCGCTTGCATGACCGGGCTCAGCACGCCGGCCTTGAGTTCGGGCGGGGCCTCGGGCCTGGCAGCCGGTTCAGCCGATGACAACGAGGCCGCCAACATCATCACCAGCGGTAACAGTGCCTTCTTCATATCCATGAGCTTCATATGGGCATGGGCGCCGGCTGCGCCTTCTTCACGAAGCTGTCGTCGATGTACTTCTCGTACGGGATCGGGTGCTTGATGGTGCCGGCCTGGATCGACAGCTGCATGAGATCGTCGAATTCTTCGGGGATCATGCGCAGATCGCCGTAGGTCACTCGGTCGGTGGGATTCTCCATCACGAACTGCAGGATCTTCGGATCCTGGTTGAAGAAGCTGCGACCGGAAGCGATCGTCACCGCCTTGTCGCGGTTCTCCTTGGACTCGTCGAGCCAGTTGCCCGATCCCTGGATCTGGTTCACGAGGTCCTGGACCATTTCGGGCTGTGACTGGATGAGTTCCTCGCGCACGGTGAGACAGCAGCAGATGTAGTTGCGCCACTCGTCGCGCGTCATGCGCAGCACGCGGGCATAGCCGGCGCTCTGCGCGGCCGCGCCGAAGGGTTCACCCGTGCAGTACGCGTCGACCGCGTCGGCATACAACGCGGCGGGCATGTCCGGTGGCGGCATCTCCACGATCTCGAATTCGCTCGCCTTGAGGTTCTCGCGCTCGAGCATCTTGCGCAGGAACAGGAAGTCCACCGCGAAGCGGCTCGGGATCGCGACGCGCTTGCCCTTGAGATCCGAGAATTTCTGATACGGCGAATCCGTCTTGACCATGATCACCGCGCCCGAGCGGTGGCCCAGCGACACGATCTTCACCGGGATGTTCTTGTCGGCGAGATCCATGACCAGCGGCGCGAGCATGTAGCCCGCCTGGATACGACCCGCCATCAGCGATTCCTTGATCTCGGGCCAGCCGCTGTACTTGCTGTACGAGTAACGGAACGCGTTCGCCGACTGGCCCTGCTCGATGGCGCGATTCTTCCCCACGCAGGCCACGGGCAGCGTGAGATTGCAGGTCACCGGTAATCCACCCACCTCGAGCGCCCCGCCATCCGCGCCGCCCGACGAGCAGCCGCCGAACGACAGCGGCAACGCCGCGGCCATGGCGCCCTGGATGAGGTGACGGCGATTGAGGATGACGCTCACGGATGTGGGTTCGCCGGCTGAGCCGGTCTATAGAAGATGCCCGGAGACTAGCGGACCCGCGCATAGCTTTCGTCTATGACACCACGCACCACCACCCCTAGAATCGATGCCCACCATGGCATTCATTTCCGCCGGCGACGCCGACAAGAACGCATATGACGTAATCGTGGTCGGATCGGGGGCGGCG
Organism: Pseudomonadota bacterium; assembly: GCA_023433515.1. Classification (GTDB taxonomy): domain Bacteria; phylum Pseudomonadota; class Gammaproteobacteria; order Steroidobacterales; family Steroidobacteraceae; genus CADEED01. Next base: position 22,714 of record JAEZCN010000029.1, on the reverse strand, counting down.
GGGGGCCAGACGGCCTACACGCTGACCATGGAGGGCGCCAGAGTCCTCATGCTCGAAGCGGGCCGCCGCTACGAGCCCGCGGTCGAGACCCCGATGATGCAGGTGAACTCGGACGCGCCCTTGCGGGGCGCCGGCACGCCCGAGAAACCCTTCGGATTCTGGGATGCCACCATCGACGGTGGCTGGCAGGTTCCCGGCGAGCCCTATACCAGCGCGTCGAACGACCCCGCGCGCCAGTTCCAGTGGTGGCGCGCGCGCATGCTCGGCGGCCGCACGAATCACTGGGGCCGCATCTCGCTGCGCAACGGCGCGTACGACTTCAAGCCGCGCACCCGCGACGGGCTCGGCTTCGACTGGCCGCTCGACTACCCGGATCTCGCGCCGTATTACGACAAGGTCGAGATGCTCATCGGCGTGTATGGCGGTGAAGACGATCTCGAGAACACACCGCGCTCGTCCAAGGGTGTGCTGCTGCCGCCACCCGCGCCACGAGTCAGCGATCTGCTGGTCCAGCAACGCGCGAAACGCATCGGCGTGCCCGTAATCCCCATGCATCGCGCGGTTCTCACCACGCGCCTCGATCACCAGCGGCTGCCGAAGCTGCTGCACCCCGGCAATGCGAAAGCGCAGGCGATTCTCGCCGCCGACATGCAGAAACGCGCCGCGTGCTTCTGGGCCACGCCCTGCGGCCGGGGCTGCTCGGTCCGGGCTAACTACCAGTCGACTACCGTGCACCTGCCGCCCGCGCTGGATACCGGCAACCTCGACATCGTCACCGATGCGATGGTGCGCGCGGTCACGAAGCGCAAGGACGGGCAGGCCGAGGGCGTCATCTACATCGATCGCAAGACCGGCGCCGAGCACCGCGTGAAGGCGCGCATCGTCGTGCTGGCGGCGAGCGCGCTCGAGTCGGTACGCATCCTGTTGAATTCCGGCGTCGCGAACTCGAGCGGAAAGGTCGGCAAATACATCATGGACACCGTGGGCGCCGGCATCGGCGGCCAGGTGCCGCTGCTCGAGAACATGCCGCTGCACAACGAGGATGGCGCCGACTTCGGACATCTGTACGCGCCGTGGTGGCTGTACAAGGAGCAGCTCGCCGGGAAGCTGGGCTTCGCGCGCGGTTATCACTTCGAATTCGGCGGTGGACGGCGCATGCCCGACATGGGCACGGCGGCCGGGCTCGAATGGATCACCGGCGGCAGTTATGGCCGCAAGTTCAAGGAGGAAGCGCGCCGCTACTACGGCTCGTTCGTCTGGTTCTCCGGACGCGGCGAGATGATCCCGAACGAGGATTGCTTCGCGGAGCTGGATCCATCAGTGAAGGATCGATTCGGCATTCCCGTGCTGCGATTCCACTGGAAGTGGTCGCCGCACGAGATCGGCCAGGCCGCGCACATGGAGAAGGTCGGCGCCGGGATCATCGAGGCGATGGGCGGCCGGTTGTCGCGCGGGCCGCAATCGGGTGAGAAGGCGATCAAGCAGGGTGGCGTGATCATCCACGAAGTCGGCGGCGCCATCATGGGCACGGATCCGAAAAATTCCGTGACCAACAGCTACGGTCAGAGCTGGGACATGAAGAACCTGTTCATCACCGACGGCGCGACGTTGTGCTCGAACGCGGACAAGAATCCGACGCTGACGATCATGGCGCTGGCCTGGCGCGCGTCGGATCACATGCTCGCGCTGATGAAGCGGAAGGAAGTCTGACCATGGACCGGCGCACATCGATCAAGTGGATGTTGTCCGTCGCCGCGGCGACGCGGTCGCTGCAGCTGCAGGCGGGTGAACCGCTCGCGCGCGACGTCGCGCCGGAGCAGGCCGGTTACGGCACGGATCCCGATCTCATGAAGGAGTGGAAGCCGGGCGGACCCTGGCCGCTCACGCTTTCCGAGCAGGCCCGGCCAACTACCGCCGCGCTGTGCGACCTCATCATCCCGGCCGACGACGTTTCGCCGGCCGCCTCGGCCGTCGGCGTGGTCGATTTCATCGACGAGTGGATCAGCGCGCCCTATCCGCAGCAGCGTGGCGATCGCGAGATCGTGCTCGCGGGCCTCGCGTGGATCGACGACGAATCGCGCAAGCGGTACGGCAAGGCGTTCCACGCGGTGACCGGCGCGCAGCGCGCGGCCATCGCCGACGACATCTGCTCGCCCGCGAATGCAGCGCCGCAATTCACGACTGCCGCGAAATTCTTCGCGAAGTTCCGCGACCTCACCGCCGGCGGGTTCTACACGACGCCGATCGGCATGAAGGACATCGGATACACCGGCAACGTGCCGCTGGAAAGATTCGATGGGCCGCCGCTCGAGGCGCTGAAGAAGGCCGGGCTCGCCTGAGTCCGACCCGCGCATGCGGCTCCCGTTGGCCAAGATCGCATGGGGTACGTTCGCGTTTCCGTGGATGTATCGGGGTGCCTTCGCGCGCGCGCTGAGCCTGCCGCTGCTCGCACTGCTCGCGTGCACCATGGCATGGAGCATCCCCGGGAGCACGAACCAGGGACCCGTCTCGATCCTCCAGGCGCTCTATCTACTCGCGTTCAGCTGGCTCGCGATTCGCTGTCATCGGCTCGTGCTCACGGGTTCCCACCGGATGGATGAGGCGCCGCGCGCCTTTTCGATGCTGGGGCTGTTCGCGATCACGGTGATCCTGGTGTGGATCCTGCAGACCCTCGTGAAACTCGCGCTGACAGCTGGCGTGCTGGCGATGGTGAGTACGCAGAACATTCCCGCCGGTGCTTCGCAGCCGCCGCCGGCATACGACCCCGACGTTCGGACATTGATCGATCGCGTGGCGTTCTTCGCAGGCATCGTGGGCCTCTACCCGGTGGCACGCCTCGCGGCGCTGTTTCCGGCGATCTCGCTCGGCGAAAAATGGAATGCGGCCGGCGCGTGGCGACTGACCCGACGCAACGGTTGGCGGCTCGTCGTGCTCGTGTTCCTGTTGCCGGACCTGTTCCGCGAACTCGTGAAGTGGCTGTATTCGAACGATCCTGGCGCGTTCGAATTCGCCATTGTCGTGCTGTCGCTGGGAGTCATCACTTCCCTGGGCGTCGTCGCGTTGTCGTTGTCGTACCGCGAGCTCGCGGTCGAAGTCACAGAGCCTGCGCCGCCGCCCACACCTCCACCTGCCTGACGCCGGCGCCGAGCAGCGTCGCGCGCAATTCGTTGGCCGTGCTGCCGGTGGTGACGACGTCATCGACGACGGCCACGTGTCCGGCGGCTGACAACCTTTCGAGAGCCTTCCGCCCGCTCACCGCGAACGCGCCGCGCACGTTCCGGCGGCGCGCGGCCACGTCGAGCGCGGTCTGCGAGGGTGTGTCGCGCGTGCGTTTCACCACGCCGCCCGCGTACTGGATTCCGAGCATGCGGCCCGCGTAACGCGCAATCGCAAGCGCCTGGTTGAAGCCTCGCTCGCGCAGGCGCGCCGCGTGCAGCGGCACGGGCACGAGCAATGCGGGAAGCGGTGATCCGCGCTTGCTCACGACTTCGGCCAGCAACACGCCCAATATTCGCGCGTTGGCGAATTCGCGGTGGTACTTGAGCTCACGAATCATCACGTCGACGGGATATTCGAATCGCAGCGGGATGGTCCGATCCGGAGAATCCGCGCTCAGCCACGGCAGGTCCGCGCGACACGCGGGACAGAGATCGAGGTCCAGCGTGGCACCAGGGAATCCGCACAGGCCGCAGCGGGGCGGAAATACGGTCGCCGCGAGGGCCCTCGAGAACGCTCTCGCACCCGTCAACCGTAACTGGCTGATCTGGTTGACAATGACTTGCAGGCTCCGGAACATGCCCCGAGTTTCGTCGCCGGGAGCTGCCCGGGACAGCCGTGAAACCTTTGTAAATCAACAGATAAAGGGATGGGAATGACCGCCAACACCGTGCGCCACGACTGGACGATCGCCGAGGTCGAGGCGCTGTTCGCGCTGCCGTTCGCCGATCTCATGTTCCGCGCGCAGGAGACCCACCGCGCGCATCAGCCGGCCAACGCGGTGCAGATGAGCACGCTGCTGTCGATCAAGACCGGCGCCTGTCCCGAAGATTGCGCGTACTGCCCGCAGAGCGTCCGTTACGACACCGGGCTCGAGCGCGAAAAACTGGTGCCGCTCGAAGAAGTCCGCGCGCGCGCGCTGGCCGCGAAGGACGCGGGCGCGACACGTTTCTGCATGGGCGCCGCGTGGCGCTCGCCGAAGAAGCGCGACGTCGAAGCGGTCGCCGCAATGATCCGCGAGGTGCGCGCGCTCGGCATGGAAACCTGCGCGACGCTCGGCATGCTCACACCCGAACAGGCGCACGAGCTCAAGGATGCCGGGCTCGACTACTACAACCACAACGTCGACACCTCGCCCGAGTTCTACGGCGAGATCATCACCACGCGCACATACCAGGACCGGCTCGACACGCTGGCCGCGGTGCGCGACGCCGGGCTCAACGTGTGCTGCGGCGGCATCGTCGGCATGGGCGAAACCACGCGCGATCGCGCGTCGATGCTCGCGACGCTCGCCAATCTTCCGCAACATCCGGAAAGCGTGCCGATCAACCAACTCGTGCGCGTGCCGGGCACGCCGCTCGCGGGACAGCAGGACATCGATCCGTTCGATTTCGTGCGCACGATTGCCGTCGCGCGCATCGTGATGCCGAAGGCTTCCGTGCGCCTGTCCGCGGGACGCGAAGTCATGAGCGACGAATTGCAGGCGCTGTGTTTCCTCGCGGGCGCGAATTCGATTTTCTACGGCGAGAAGCTGCTCACGACGGGTAACCCCGACGTCGCGCGCGATCGCGCGCTGATGACGCGGCTCGGGATCGAACCGCTGGTGCCGCCGGGAGTCGCGGGCGCCAACGGCAACGGCGCCCAACACACGCACGGCGAAGCGGAGCACGTTCACGGGCCAGGCTGCGCCCACGGCCACGCGCCGGCGCGCCCGGGCCAGTCATGCAACGCGACCCGGCAGCGCTGAGCGCGGCGCTCGCGGAGCTCGAGCGGCAGAACCTGAAACGCACGCGGCGCGTGATGCCGCGCGCGGGGCTGGTGAATTTCTGCAGTAACGACTACCTGGGACTTGCGGCGCATCCGGATGTGACGCGCGCCTTCGTCGAAGCGGCGAATCGGCATGGAGTCGGCAGCGGCGCATCGCATCTCGTCACCGGTCACGGCGTCGAACACGAGGCGCTCGAAGAGGAGCTGGCCGCGTTCACGGGACGCGAAAGGGCGCTGGTTTTCTCCACCGGCTACATGGCCAACATGGGCGTGATTGACGCGCTAGCGGATCAAAAGGCGCTGTTGGTATCGGACAGGCTCAATCATGCGTCACTGATCGATGGCTGCCGGCTGTCGGGCGGCGAGGTACGGCGTTATCCACACGCGGACGCCGCGCGTGCGAGCGAGCTCATCGCCAAGGCCGGGCCGAACGCGAAGACGCGGCTGCTCATCACGGACGGCGTGTTCAGCATGGACGGTGACGTCGCGCCGCTGCCGGATCTCGCGCGCGGCGCGCGCGACGCGAACGCATGGCTCATCGTCGACGATGCGCACGGGCTCGGCGTGCTCGGCGCGACGGGGCGTGGAACCTGCGAGCACTTCGGCCTTTCGAGCGCCGACGTCCCCGTGTTGATCGGCACGTTCGGCAAGGCCTTTGGAACGTTTGGCGCGTTCGTGGCCGGCGATGCGCCTCTCATCGAGTTCCTGATCCAGAAGACGCGCACGTACATCTACACGACCGCGCTGCCGCCCGCGGTTGCCGCCGCGACCCGCGCAGCGCTGCGCGTGAGTGAGCGCGAATCCTGGCGACGCGAGAAAGTGCTGTCCCTCGCGACGCGCCTGCGCGCCGGCCTCGAGTCGAGCGGCATCGGGAGTTATCCCGGAATTTCCGTGCCAGGCACCATCTTTCCGGTGGTCGTGGGGGATGCGGCGAAGGCGCTCGCGGGAAGCAAGGCGCTCGAGGAGCGCGGATTCCTGGTGGCGGCGATTCGTCCGCCGACGGTGCCGGCCGGAACGGCGCGGCTGCGGATCACGCTCTCGGCCGCGCACGAGGAATCGCAGGTCGATGCGCTCGTCGACGCGGTCGCGCAGGCGTTGGCCGCATGAACTCCTTCGATCCCCGCGAAGTGTTTTCCCTGGACCGGCGCGCGGTGGCGCAGGCTTTCGACCGCGCGAGCGCCGGCTACGACGCGGCGGCGGCGGTGCAGGAACGCGTGCGCAACGAATTGCTGGAGCGCGTCGCCGAGCTCGAGGTGAATCCGCGGACCGTGCTCGACCTGGGCGCGGGGACCGGTCATGGATCGCGCGCGCTCAAGCGCCGCTTTCCCAGGGCGTTGGTCGTCGCCGCGGACATCGCGCCCGGCATGCTCGAGCGCGCGAAGCAGCAGTCGCGCTGGCTGCGCCGTTTCGAACGAGTGCGCGCGGATGCGTACCGGCTGCCGTTCCACGATGGCGCCTTCGACCTGGTTTTCTCGAGCCTCATGCTGCAATGGTGCGACGATCTCGACGCCGTGTTCGCCGAGCTCTCGCGCGTGCTCAAGCCGGGCGGATTGCTGCTGTTCAGCACCTTCGGGCCGAACACGCTCGCCGAGCTGCGCGACGCCTGGGAAGCGAGCGATGCCGCGTACAACCACGTGAACCATTTCTTCGATCCGCACGCGCTCGGCAGCGCGCTCATGCACGCCGGACTTTCCGAGCCGGTGCTCGACGTCGACCGCATCGTGATGAAGTACCCCGACGTGCTCGGTTTGATGCGCGAACTCAAGGCGATCGGCGCGCACAACGTGACCCGCGGCCGCGCACGCGGCCTCACGGGTCGCGGGCGTTTCAAGGCGATGACGAACGCCTATGAACGGCTGCGGCGCGACGGAATGTTGCCCGCGACGTACGAAGTGATCCACGCGACTTCGTGGGGCTCCGAGCGCCGAAAACCCCATGATTTCCCGCGCGAGACCGTCATTTCCCTGTCGCAGATCCGGAAGAAAGGCGAAAAAGGGGACTGATTTGTTTATCGAAGATCTTTATCGTCGATAAATAAATCAGTCCCCGATCCACATGAACGGATTCTTCATCACCGGTACCGACACCGGCGTCGGCAAGACGCTGGTCGCGGTGGCGCTTACTCGCGCGCTGGTCGCGCGCGGACTGCGCGTCGCCGTGATGAAACCTGTCGCGGCCGGTGTCGTCCGGACCGCCGACGGACCGCGCAACGACGATGCGCTCGAGTTGTCAGCCGCCAGCAACGTCCCCTCGACATACGAAGACGTGAATCCCTGGCTTCTCTCGACGCCCGCGTCGCCGCACCTCGCCGCGCGGGCCGACGGTGTGAGCATCACGGATGGCCCAGTCCTGGCCGCGCAGGCGCGGCTCGCCGCCGCGAGCGACACGCTCGTCGTCGAAGGCGCCGGCGGCTGGCTCGCGCCGATTTCCGAGACCCGGACCATGGCCGACATCGCGGAAAAACTCGCACTGCCGGTGATTCTCGTAGTGGGAATGCGGCTCGGCTGCCTGAACCACGCGTTGCTCACGCGCGAAGCCATTCGCGCGCGCGGATTGCGCTTCGCGGGCTGGATCGCCAACCGCATGCCACCGCCCATGACGTTCCTCGAAGAGAACATCGAAACGCTCTCCAGACGCTTCGGAAAAGCGCCTCTCGGAAGCGTCCCGGCGGGCGTCGATAGCGCCTCGGACCGGGGGCCGATGCCATGGGCTGTCGAGATCGCGAAAAATCTCGTAAGTCTTTGACGTAACCGACAAATTCGCTGGTATAGTCGCGCCCCGTGCCAGCCGCCGTCAGCCACTTCGATCTCGCTCCGCACTGCTCGCTGAGCACGCGTGGCGCGCTGCTGTTCTTCGGCTCGGTTTGTGTTGCCACGTTCGGTGTCGCGGGCGCCGCGACGGCGCTGGGTTTCTGGCTGGTCCTGCCCTTTGCCGGAGCGGAGATGGCGCTGCTCGGCTGGGCGCTGTACACGAATATGCAAAGACGCCATCAGCACGAAACGATCGACATAAGCGAGAACGAAGTCGTCATCGAATATTCGTTCCATGGAAGGGCGTTTCATGGACGGGCAAGCGGAACTCCGCACCGCGTCGTGTTCCCGCGCCACTGGGCACAGGTTAAAATCCGCCGCCCGAAATCGCCCCTCCAGCGCGGCCAACTCGTCATCGAGTCGCATGGCCGGGCATATGAGGTAGGAAAGTTTCTGACGGAGGAGGAGCGTCACCACCTGGCCGCCAATCTTCGGCGCCTGATAGGTGACATGAGCCAGTCGCCGGCCCTGCCGCGCACCGGTTCGCCGGACTAAGTTTTCTTGAGGTCATCGATGAGCTTTCACATGAAGAACGCCAGCGCGCGCCGGATCATTCAGGCCGCATCCGCCATCCTGTTCGCCGTGCTGGGTTCCAGCGCGCACGCCTGGGACGGGCTCAACATGCCGCAGGGCGTGACGATCCTGAGCCGCAAGATCTACGACCTGCACATGCTCATCCTCTGGATCTGCGTGGTGATCGCCGTCGTCGTGTTCGGCGTGATGATCTACTCGATGGTGAAGTTCCGCCGCTCGAAGGGCGCCCAGCCCGATACGACGCTCGTGCACAGCACGAAGGTCGAGATCATCTGGACCGTCATCCCGATCGCGATCCTGGTCGGCATGGCCGTGCCGATCGCGAAGACGCTCATCGAGATCGAGGACATGGGCGAGGTCGACCTCAACATCAAGGTCACCGGCTACCAGTGGAAGTGGCAGTACGAGTATCTCGGTGAGGACGTCAGCCTGTTCTCGACGCTCAAGCGCGACAGCGACGCGGCCCGCCAGCTCGGCTCCGGCCAGGATCCGAACGAGATTCCCAACTACCTGCTCGACGTCGACAACCCGCTGGTGATCCCGGCCGGTCAGAAGGTGCGCTTCCTGCTCACCGCGCAGGACGTCATCCATGCCTGGTGGGTGCCCGAGTTCGGCATGAAGAAGGACGCCATCCCGGGCTTCGTGAACGAGATCTGGGTGCAGGTCGACGCCGACAAGACCGGCGTCTACCGCGGCCAGTGCGCGGAGCTCTGCGGCCGCGACCATGGCTTCATGCCGATCGTGGTCGAAGTGAAGTCGCCGGCCGAATTCGAAGAATGGCTGCGCGCGAAGAAGGCCGAGGCGCAGCTCGCCGGCGCCTCGCCCACCGCGCCCGTCCAGCCCTCGACCGTCGCCGTGGCCCCCACGACGACCGTCAAGCAGTAAGTTTCAGACGAGAAGTTAGACATGGCACACGAACACACAGCCGATTCCCACGCCCACGATCACGATCATGCACACGGCCCGGCCCACGGCTGGCGCCGCTGGGTTCTCGCGACGAACCACAAGGACATCGGCACGATGTACCTGATCTTCGCGTGCGTGATGTTCTTCATCGGCGGCCTCATGGCCCTCGTCATCCGCGCGGAGCTCTTCCAGCCCGGCCTGCAGCTCGTCGATCCGCAGTTCTTCAACTCGATGACGACGATGCACGCGCTGGTCATGATCTTCGGCGCGGTCATGCCGGCCTGGACGGGTCTCGCGAACTGGATGATCCCGATGCAGGTGGGCGCGCCGGACATGGCGCTGCCGCGCCTCAACAACTTCTCGTTCTGGATCCTGCCATTCGCGTTCACGCTGCTGCTCGCGACGCTGTTCGTTCCGGGCGGCGCGCCGGCCGGCGGCTGGACGCTGTACCCGCCGCTGTCCCTGCAGACCGGTGATGCGTTCCCGATGGCCATTTTCGCCATCCACCTGATGGGTGCCAGCTCGATCCTCGGCTCCATCAACGTGGTCGTCACGGTCATGAACATGCGCGCGCCGGGTGTCGGCCTGCTCAACATGCCGCTGTTCTGCTGGAGCTGGCTGATCACGGCCTACCTGCTGATCGCGACGATGCCGGTGCTCGCGGGCGCCGTGACGATGCTGCTCACCGACCACTTCTTCGCGACGACGTTCTTCTCGGCGTCGGGAGGCGGCGACCCGGTGATGTTCCAGCACATCTTCTGGTTCTTCGGGCATCCCGAGGTGTACATCCTGATCCTGCCGGCCTTCGGCATCGTCTCGGAGATCATCCCGGCGTTCTCGCGCAAGCCGCTGTTCGGCTACGACGCGATGGTCTACGCGACGGCTGCCATCGCGTTCCTGTCGTTCATCGTCTGGGCGCACCACATGTTCACGGTGGGCATGCCGCTCGCCGGACAACTGTTCTTCACGCTCTCGACGATGATGATTTCCATTCCGACGGGCGTGAAGGTGTTCAACTGGACCGCGACGATGTGGAAGGGCTCGCTCACGTTCGAGACCCCGATGCTGTTCGCGCTCGCGTTCCTGTTCCTGTTCACGATCGGCGGCTTCTCGGGCCTCATGCTCGCGGTGGTGCCGGCGGACTTCCAGTATCACGACACGTACTTCGTGGTGGCGCACTTCCACTACGTGCTCGTGCCCGGCGCGGTCTTCGCGATCATGGCCGGCGTGTACTTCTGGCTGCCGAAGTGGACCGGCAAGATGTACGACGAGAAGCTCGGCAAGGTGCACTTCTGGCTGTCGGCGATCTTCGTGAACGTGTTGTTCTTCCCGCAGCACTTCCTTGGGTTAGCGGGCATGCCGCGCCGCATCCCTGACTACTCCACGCAGTTCGCGGACTGGAACATGGTGTCCTCGATCGGCGCGTTCGGCTTTGGACTTTCGCAGCTCCTCTTCCCTTACATCATCTGGAAGTGCGTGAAGTCGGGCTCGAAGGCGGAAGGCCGCTCGTGGGATGGCGCCAAGGGTCTCGAGTGGGAGCTGTCCTCGCCGCCGCCGTATCACAGCTGGACCAACCCGCCGTCCCGCGAAGTCGTCGCGCGCGGCGTGCAGCACTGAGAGAACTGATGAATCCAAGCACACAAATGAGCCCACAGGAAGTGAGCGAGCGGCGCGCAAAGGCGCGCCGTTCGGCCATCGTGCTCGGCCTCGTCGCGCTGTCGTTCTACATCGCGTTCATCGTGATGTCGGTGGTGAAGGCGGGCTGACGGAATGAGCGAGCCGGTCGATACGACGAACGCGAACAAGCGCCTCACGCTGAAGCTGCTCGGCTTCGCGGCGGGCAGCTTCGCGTTCGGCTTCGCGCTGGTTCCGCTCTACGACGTGTTGTGCGAGATCACCGGCTTCGGCAACCAGCGCGCGCTCGTCGAGCAGCGCGAGGTGATCGAGGCACCGGATGAGTCGCGCCTGATCACGGTCGACTTCGTCACCGATCTGCCGACGGTGGGCAACTGGGAATTCCGGCCGCTGGTCGCCTCGATGAAGGTGAATCCAGGCCGGCTCTACGCGACGGAATTCGTCGCGAAGAATCTCACCGGCCACGACACCACCGCCCAGGCGATTCCGAACATCGCGCCGGGCCGGGCCGCGGGCTACTTCCGCAAGACGGAATGTTTCTGTTTCACGCCGCAGCATTTCGCGGCGGACGAAGAGCGGCCGATGGCCGTGCGCTTCGTGATCGATCCCGCGCTGCCGCGCTCGGTCGATCGCATCACCCTTTCGTACACTTTTTACGACGAGTTCACGCGAGTGGGCTCTTTGAACTAGCACCAGGGATCAACTCATGAGCGCAGACCACGCCGGAAACTATTACGTCCCCCACGAAAGCAAGTGGCCGATCATCGGCTCGTTCTCATTTTTCGCGCTCCTGCTCGGCGCCATCTCGTTGCTCAACCACTGGACCGGCGCGTGGGTGATGCTGCCGGGCTTCGCGCTCGTCGTGTACATGTTCGTCGGCTGGTTTGGTGACGTCATCGACGAGAACCAGCGCGGCGTCTACGGACTCGACGTCGACCGCTCGTTCCGCATGGGAATGATGTGGTTCATCTTCTCCGAAGTGATGTTCTTCGCCGCGTTCTTCGGCGCGCTGTTCTACGCACGCGCGCTGTCGGTGCCGTGGCTGGGCGGCGAGGGCACGAAGGTCATGGGCAACGAGCTGCTGCACCCCGGCTTCGAGAATGCCTGGCCGACCAGCGGCCCGGATCGGCTCGGACCCCGCGATGACGGCACGTTCGACATCATCCCCGCGTTCGGGCTGCCGGCGATCAACACCGTCATCCTGCTGCTGTCGGGCGTGACTGTCACGATCGCTCATCACGCGCTGCGCGCCAACAAGCGCACCGTGCTCAACATCTTCCTCGCCCTGACGTTCCTGCTGGGCTTCCTGTTCGTGTACTTCCAGGCCTACGAATACGGCGAGGCGTACAACCACCTCGGCCTGCAGCTCGGCACCGGCATCTACGGTTCCACGTTCTTCATGCTCACCGGGTTCCACGGGTTCCACGTGACCCTCGGCGCGATCATGTTGTTCTGCATCTGGCTGCGGACGATGAAGGGGCATTTCACGCCGGAGAGGCACTTCGCGTTCGAGGCGGTCGCCTGGTACTGGCACTTCGTCGACGTGGTCTGGTTGGGACTGTTCGTGTTCGTGTACTGGATCTGACGTTCGCTGACTGGGGACGGACTTCGAGTCCGTTCCCTCTCGAGGAGGGCGCTCAGGCGCCCTTTTCTTTTGCCTGAATCCTTTCTACTACGGCTGTGGACTTTGCGCTTACATTTGTAGTAGCATTCTATCTACCGGCTGGAACGGACACACGGCAACGGGCAGCTGGACGGGTAGTTGCTCCATGCCCCCTGGCAAGGTCTCTCTCGTCCAGCTCGCCCTCCGGTTGAAGTACTCGAAGCATGTCGGTCATGCTCGCGCATGGCTTCGATACTTCTGATTGGTCCCGGCGCGATCGGCGCCACGCTCGCGGCCTGGCTCGCCCAGGATGATCGTCACGACGTCGCGGTCGCGGCGCGCACTCCATTCGATTCGCTCGAGGTGCAGACGCCGCAGGGCGTACTACACGCGAAGCCCCGTGTGTACACGGAAGTCGCGCAGGTCCGGCCGGTCGACTGGGTGCTCGTGACCGTCAAGGCCTACGACAGCGACGCCGCGGCGCAGTGGTTTGCCGGCGCGGTGGGTCCCGCGACGCGCGTGGCCATCATCCAGAACGGCGTCGAGCATATCGCGCGCTTCGAGAAGCACCTCGACAGGTCACGGCTCGTGCCCGTGATGATCGATCTGCCCGCGGACCGTGTCGCGCCGGGTCGTTCCATCCAGCGCGGCGCGGCGCGCCTCGTGGTACCGGCAGGCAGGAACGGCGCGGATTTCCTGGCGCTGTTCTCGCACACCAACTTCGACGCGAAGGAGACGGATGACTTCACCAGCGCGATCTGGCGGAAGTTATGCCTGAACAGCGCGGGTGCGGTTTCCGCCGTGTTGCTCAAGGGCGCGGGAATCTCGCGCCATGATGGCGTGGCGGAACTCATGAGGAACCTCGTTCGCGAGTGCATCGCGGTGGGACGGGCCGAAGGCGCCACGTTGCCGGATACGATTGCCGACGAGATCGTCGCGGGCGCACGGCGGGCGCCACCGGATGCCGAGAATTCGATGGTCGCGGACCGGCGCGCGGGGCGGCCGATGGAAATCGGTACTCGTAATGGGGTGATCGTGAGATTGGGAAAAAGACATGGGATCGCGGTGCCGATGAATGCGCTGATGGTGAGCCTGCTCGAAGCGGCCCAGCAGGGGTGATTGTGCGATCGGCGCAGTTGTCTCCACGAGCGAAGTCGGGTACGTTGCCCCGCATGTATCGCAACGAACAGCCGGGCCAGCCCCTTTGCCGCACCGCGGCGCTGCTTCGTTCGCTTCTGCTTCTTGCGGCCTAGCCGCAACTACACTCGCGCCATCCGTCGGCGCCTACAAGACGGGAAATCGAGACCCAACCGCGAGTTAACGCGGCAGAGTCGCGTCCCACGAATCGAAGTGAAGCAGTCATGTTGAAAGACCCATCGAAGAAATATCGCCCGTTCACGTCCGTCGACCTGCCGAACCGGCAGTGGCCGAGCCGCTCGCTAACTACCGTGCCCGTGTGGTGCAGCACGGACCTGCGCGACGGCAACCAGGCGCTGTTCGAGCCCATGAGCCGCGAAACCAAGAAGCGGCTGTTCAAGACCATCTGCAAGGTGGGCATCAAGGAGATCGAGATCGGCTTTCCGTCCGCGTCCGAGACGGATTTCCTGACCGCGCGCGATCTCATCGAGCAGAACCTGATTCCCGACGACGTCACGATCATGGTGCTCACGCAGGCGCGCGAGGAGCTGATCCGTCGCACGGTGGAATCGGTGAAGGGGGCGCGCCGCGCCATCATCCACGTCTACAACGCAACGGCGCCGGTATGGCGTCGCGTGGTGTTCGGCCTGACGGTGCCGGACGTGATGAAGCTGGTCGAGAAGCAGGTGTCGCTGGTCAAGGAGCTGACCGATGCGCTGCCGGAAACCAAGTGGGGCCTGGAGTATTCGCCCGAGGCCTTCAGCATGACCGAACTACCGGTCGCACTCGAGGCCTGCAATACGGCGATCCGCGCCTGGAACGCGGGTCCCGGACGGCCGATCATCGTCAACCTTCCGACGACGGTCGAGAACGCGACGCCGAACAACTACGCCGACCAGATCGAGTGGATGTCGAACCGCCTCGAGCGCCGCGAGCACGTGATCATCTCGCTGCATACGCACAACGATCGCGGCACGGGTGTCGCGGCCGCGGAGCTCGGCATGCTGGCCGGCGGGCAGCGCGTCGAAGGATGCCTGTTCGGCAATGGCGAGCGCTCCGGCAACGTGGACCTGGTGAACCTCGCGCTCAACTTCTATTCGCAGGGCATCCATCCCGGGCTGGATTTCTCGGATATCAACGCGGTGGCGCGCGAGGTGGAGCAGGCCACGCGCCTGCCGATCCATCCGCGCCATCCGTACGTGGGCGATCTGGTGTTCACGTCGTTCTCGGGTTCGCACCAGGACGCGATCAGGAAAGGCTTCGCCGCGCGGAAGCCCGGCGACTTCTGGGAAGTGCCGTACATCCCGGTGGACCCCGCGGACCTCGGCCGCACGTACGACAGCATCGTGCGCGTCAACAGCCAGTCCGGCAAGGGCGGCATCGCCTATCTACTGGAGCGCGACTACGGCGTGGTGATGCCGCGGCGCATGCAGGTGGAGTTCAGCGCGCTCGTGCAGAAGCACATGGACTCCGCCGAGGGCGAGATGTCCTCGCAGCAGCTCTGGGCGCTGTTCGAGGCGACTTATCTCGCGACCGACTACGAAGTCACCTATCACGCGCACCACCTGTTCGAAGAAGGCGACAAGCAGGGCATCGAGCTCGAGGTCACCGTCGCGGGCAACCGGCGCAAGCTGCGTGGCGTGGGCTCAGGGCCGATCGCGGCGACCGTCGCGGCGCTCGCGCTGCCGATCCGCATCGACAACTACGAGGAGCGCGCGCTGCGCGCGGGCGCGGATGCATCGGCGCTCGCGATCGTGGAAGCCGCGCGCGAAGGCGTGAACGGCGTGCGCTACGGCGTGGGCCGCCACGCGAACATCGCGACGGCCTCGGTGCTGGCTGTGCTGTCCGCGGCGCGGCGTCTCGGCGTGAGCGCGCACGAACTGAAGACCGCGTAGTCGTTACGAGGGCGCTGCGATCGGGGACAGATCTATTTGTCGACGATCTTTTTATCGTCGATAAATAGATCTGTCCCCGTTTTCAGCATGAACATGCCGATCGCGCCGGCGACGATGCAGGCCACGGAGATGAGCTGTGCCTGGGTCACCGCCACTCCGAACAGTTCGTACGTGGTGTTCACGCGGATGAACTCGATGAGCAGGCGCTCGACGCCCGCGAGCAGCACGTACAGCGAGAACAGCCAGCCGGCGCGATGCGCGTGTTTGCGCAGTCCCCAAAGCATGCCGAACGCGATCAGGCTCATCGCGAATTCGTAGATGGGCGTGGGGTAGACGCCGGGCGGAGGGATGTCGGCGCCCGCGATGTTGTTGGTGTACGTCTGCGCCCAGAGCCATTGCGGCAGCCAGTCGGGCTTCGCCGCGAGATCGGCGGCGATGCCCCAGTCGCCGTCGCCCGAGATCTGGCAGCCGAGCCGTCCGATCGCGTAGGCGAGCATGAGTCCTGGCGCGGCCGCATCCAGCGTGAGCAGGACAGGCGCCTTCTTCGCGCGCGCGTACCACATGGCCGTGAGCGAGCCGGCGATGAGACCGCCGTAGATCGTGAATCCGGAGCGCGAGAACAACATTCCCACTGGATCGTCGAGGAAATGGCGCGGGTACTCGAGCAGGTGGAACAGCCGCGCGCCGAGGATGCCGGCGAGGAATGCCCAGACGCAGGCATTGCCCATGAATTCGCGCGGCTGATCGGGCATCAGGCGCTGCGCTTCGCGGGTCGCCAGGTGCATCCCTGCGAAAAAGGCGGCGCCGACCATGAGGCCGAAGGTCGGCAACGGAAGCCAGATGTCGATGCCGACGAGATCGCGCAGCAGGTCGCTGAGAGTTGGATATGCCACTGCTGGAGATTATGCCGCGACGGGGCGTTGCCGCGGGGCGGAGTTTTGGCGCGCGCGGCGTGCGAACATCGCGCCCAACGCAGTGAGGAGTTTTCGAATGAAGTACAGGTACGGATGGGTCGTCGTCACGGTGGCGCTGAGCGCCTGCGGTTCGCGCGAGGCCCCGAAGCCCGACTACGTCGCGCGCGGGCAGCAGGATTGGGAGCACGTGAAGGTGCTGGCCGACGACGCGATGGAGGGACGTCGCGCGGGCACGCCCGGACATCGTCGCGCCGCGGAGTATGTGGCGAACCAGTTCGAGGCGGCGGGCCTCGCGCCCGGCGGAGATGATGGCTACTTCCAGCGCGTGAATCTCGAATCGCGCACGATCCGCGAGGATCTTTCCAGTCTCGCGCTCGTCACGCCGAAGGGCGTCGAGCCACTGAAGCTCGGCGACGATGCGGTCTTAAGCCTGCGCGGCAATTTTGCGAGCGAACAGGTGGAGGCGCCGATCGTGTTCGTCGGACACGGATTGCGGCTGCCGCAGTTCGGACACGACGATCTCGCCGGCGTCGATCTGAAGGGAAAGATCGTCGCGTATTTCACGAGCGCGCCGAAGACGGTGCCGGGCGCGGTGGGCGCGCACTTCGGATCGGCTTCCGAACGCTGGAAGGAGTACCGCGCCGCGGGCGCGGTCGGCGTACTCACGATCCCGAATCCATATGCGATGGACCTGCCGTGGGAGCGCAGCGCGGCGGCCCGTACGAATCCGACGATGCGGCTCGCGGCGCCCGCGGCCGACCTGTTTACGGGACAACAGGTCTGGGCCGGGATCAATCCCGCCCGCTTCGCGCGACTGCTCGAAGGGACCGGTCAGTCCGAGAATGACCTGCTCGCGACGCTCGAGAAGGGCGAAGCGCTGCCGCACTTCGATCTGAAGGTGCGCCTGCGCGCCAAGACCGAGGCGGACATCTCTCCCGTGGTATCGGAGAACGTCGTCGGCGTGCTCCAGGGATCGGACGAGTCACTGGCAAGTGAATACGTGGCGCTCAGCGCGCATCTCGATCATCTCGGCATCTCGGAGAAGGGCGAAGGAGATCGGCTGAACAACGGCGCCATCGACAATGCCAGCGGCGTCGCCTCGTTGCTCGAAACCGCGCGCCGGCTGCATGCCGCGGGAAACAAGCCGAAGCGCTCCATCGTGTTCGTCGCGGTCACGGCGGAGGAGTCCGGGCTGCTGGGTTCGCGCGCATACGCCGAGAATGCGGCGAGCAGCGGCATGAACATCGTCGCGAACATCAACAGCGACATGTACATGCCTATCTACCCGCTGAAGCAGCTCATCGTTTTCGGCCTCGACGAGTCGTCGCTGGGCGAGGATGCGCGCGCCGTGGCCGCCGAGCTCGGAATCGAGCCGATCGTCGATCCGCAGCCGCAGCGCAACCGGTTCATCCGCAGCGATCAATACAGCTTCATCCGCACGGGGGTGCCGGCGCTGTCGCTCAAGATCGGCTTCGCGCCCGGCTCGCCGGAGGAGAAGATAGACCAGGAGTGGTTCAACGACCGCTACCACTCGCCGTCCGACGATTTGTCACAGCCGGTGGATTTCGCCGCGATGGGTCTTTATGGCGATTTCCTGCAGCGCCTGGCCCTGCGCGTGGCGGACGCCAAACAGGTACCGGCGTGGCACGAGACCAGCGTCTTCGCGACGATCAAGTAGATCGGAGGTAGATCGGGTCAGGCCGCGTGGCGCGGGATCGGGTCGAGATCCGGTTCGACGAACCCCGCGCGCGCGGCGTCGGAGAACAGCAGGCCCGCCGAGTAGTGGGTCAGCATGATCTTGCTGTCGAGCAGCATCGGGTTGCGGTCGATGAAATCGTCCGCGCTCGACGCTTCCGGCGAGCGGCGCATGAAGTGATGGACCGCGAGGATCCACGCGCGCGTCAGCGTCTCGTGGTACTTCGTGGCGGGGATGCCGTGGTGCGAGAGGAAGCACACGAGCGCGGCGCGCATGCGATCCAGGGCGAGATTGACGTCGCTGTCGACGAGATAGACGTAGGCGAGCCGCACGTGCTGGCGATGGGAAAAATCCGCGGGCGCAAATGCGCCCGCTTCAAACGCCCTGCGAAATTCACGATCGGCACTCGACAATTCGTGTTTCGACATGGCTTGGCCTCGCTATTCGGAAGTCCCTGTGACGACTCCACCCCTCGAAAAGTTGCATTGAGCGGGACAGATCTGTTCTTCGACGATCTTTATCGTCAATAAATAGATCGGTCCCCGATTTATCCCAGCAGCCGCTCGGCGATCTGCACGGCATTGAGCGCGGCACCCTTACGGAGCTGATCGCCGGCGACGAACAGCGCCAGGGTGCGGCCGGACGGGTCGCTCACGTCCTTGCGGATGCGGCCGACCAGCACGTCGTCCTTGCCGCTCGCGTCGACCGGCATCGGGAAGTAGTTGCGTTCGAGCTCGTCGACCACGCGCACGCCCGGCGCCTTCGACAGGATCTCGCGCGCCTCGGCGGGCGACAGCGGCGACTCGAGCTCGATGTTGAGCGCGATGCAGTGCGCACGCAGCACGGGCACGCGCACGCAGGTCGCCGTCACGCGCAGGTCCGGCTCGCCGAAGATCTTGCGGGTCTCGTTCATCACCTTGGTTTCTTCGTCGTTGTAGCCGGTTTCCGGATCGACCTTGGTGTTGTGCGAGAACACGTTGAACGCGTACGGATGCGGCAGGACCTTCGGCGTGAACGGCCGGCCCTCGAGGTACGCCTTCGTCGATTCGCTCAACTCTTCCATCGCGGCCGCGCCGGCGCCCGAGGCGGCCTGGTAGGTGGACATCGTGATGCGCTGGATGCGGCGATGCTGGTGGATAGGCCACAGCGGCGTCGCGGCGACGATCGCGACGCAGTTCGGATTCGCGATGATGCCGTGGTGCTTCGCGAGCGCGCCCGAGTTGATCTCCGGCACCACGAGCGGCGTGTCCGGATCCATGCGGAACGCGGAGGAGTTGTCGACCACCACGGCGCCCGCCTTCACGGCGGCCGGCGCGAAGCGCTTCGACTGCGCGCCGCCCGCGCTGAACAGCGCGATGTCGACGCCCTTGAGGCTCTCGTCCGTGAGTTCCTGCACGGCCACGTCGGCGCCGCGGAACTTCATCTTCTTGCCCGCGGAACGCGCTGAGGCCAGCAGCCGCAGCTCGGAGAGCGGGAATTTGCGCTGCTCGAGGCACGCCAGGATCTCGACGCCGACGGCGCCGGTCGCGCCGGCGATGGCGACGACGGGGATCTTCTTGTTGCGGACGGTTTCAGCAGTCGATGACATGACTTTTCTCACTCCGAAATGAAAAGGCCCCGCGGGTTTCCCTGCGGGGCCTTTGGTGTCCTTTGTAAACGCAGCCTACGCGCAAGACTCCAAGGCCCCAATGGGCTTGGTCTTGAGCGTCTTTTTGATCGTGCAGCGGATCATGGGGCGCGAAATGTAGCGGACTGCCCGTTCCCCGTAAAGGAAAAACTCGGCCCTCTCACATTATTGAGGCAGGCCGTGAGGGGTGATGAGCCCGTTGTACCAGGCCAGCATTAACAGAATGAAGAGCGCCACCGACAGGCCGACCCGTACGGTCAGGGCGCGGGCCATCTTCTTCGAGTCGCCCTTGCCGCGCGACAGGTGCCAGAGCGCGTTCCCCAGGCTGAAGATGATGGCGAAGAGGACGACGACGACGAGGATTTTGAACGGGTCCATGGGCGCGCGAATTATACTGCCCGCCCCCATGCCGGCTCCGCGTTTTTCCGCTTTTGGCAGGGTGTTCGAGCCGTCCTGGCCGATGACACTCGCCGCACTCGTATTGCTGACGCTTTTCGTGGGCCTCGGGCGCTGGCAGTGGCAGCGCGGGGAGCTGAAGGCCGAACAATGGCGCGAGTTCGAAGCCGCGCCCGCGCCGACTCTCACGGAAAATCCCCCCGACCTCGACTCGCTGCCGCGGTATTCACGAATGGCGTTCCGCTGCCGAATCGACGGCACTCGCCAGTTCCTGCTCGAAAACCGCACACATGCGGGACGCCCCGGATACGAAGTCCTCACGCCCTGCGAGGCCGCCAACGGCCGACACATTCTCGTGAATCGCGGCTGGATTCCGTTCCAGGGGCGCCGCGACCAGTTACCGGACATCTCGCTGAACATCAGCGAGGCGATCGTCGTTTCCGGCCGGATCGACGAGTTGCCCGTGGCGGGGCTTCAAAGCGGCCGCGCGCCCCCGGATGCGGCGCAGGACTGGCCCCGTGTCACCACGTTCCCGACTCATGGAGAGTTGCGGTCGGCGCTGGGCGAACCGATCGCACGACGCATCCTGCTCCTGGATCCGGAGGTGGAAGTCATCGGCTTCGTGCGCGAATGGTCGCCGCCCGGTCTCTCGCCCGACCGCCATTTCTCGTACGCGATCCAGTGGTGGGGTTTTGCGGTGGTTTTGCTCGTGCTCTACTTCGCCCTCAATTTTCGCAAGGTGGAATGATGGACGACCAACGCGCCCGCGGCCGACGCAATCTCATCATCATCGCGGCGCTGTTCTTCGCGCCCGTCGTGATCGCGTTCGCGCTCTACTACGGCAACGTCTGGCGTCCCGCGGGATCCGCCAGCAAGGGCCAGCTCATCGAGCCCGCGCGTCCGCTCGAGGTCTCGGGACTGCGCAACGGGGACGGCAGCGCGGCCGACCCGAACTTGCTCGAGGGCAAGTGGACACTCATTTATATAGGTGACGGCGCCTGCGACGCCGATTGCCGTACGGCGCTGGTCTTTGGCCGCCAGTCGCGCCTTGCCCTGAACAACGAGATGACACGCGTGCAGCGCCTCTTCCTCGCGACCGGCAACTGCTGCGACACGCAGTATTTCGAAGCGGAACAGCCGGGACTCGTCGCGCTCGATGCTTCTTCGCCCGAGGCCGCCGCGCTGCTCGCGCAGTTTCCCGGGGATCGTCAACGGACGTTGTTCATCGTCGATCCGCTGGGCAATCTCATGATGCGGCACGACGCCGACGTCATAACCACCAAGGACCTGCTGAGCGACCTCAAGAAGCTGCTCAAGCTGTCGCACATCGGTTGATCCGAAACCAACTCCATGCGTGAAGTGATCTGGATCCGGCGTCTGGCGCTCATCGGCGCGCTCTTGTGCTTCGGCGTCGTGGTGCTGGGCGGTTACACGCGCCTGTCCGACTCGGGCCTCGGCTGTCCCGACTGGCCGGGTTGCTTCGGCCACGTCGCGCCGACGGGATCGGCGGAGCATTACGCGACGGCGGCCGACGTGCGCAAGGCGTGGATCGAGATGATCCATCGCTACGCCGCCACCACGCTCGGGCTGATCATCCTGGTGATCGCGGCGCTGTCCATCGTCGCGCGTCGCGAACGCGGCGTGAGCGTCTGGTTCGGGCTCGTGCTTCTGGCGCTGGTCGTGTTCCAGGGCATCCTCGGCATGCTCACGGTCACGTGGCTGCTGAAGCCGCTCATCGTCACCGGACACCTGCTCGGCGGGCTAACTACCTTCGCGCTGCTGCTGTGGTTGTGGCTGTCGCTGCGGGCGCACGACCGGCCCGTCGACGGATATACCGTGCTCGCGGGCAACACGGTGGCGAACGGCGGACGACGCGCGCGGCTGTGGGCCGGGCTCGCGCTGATCGCGCTCGCCATCCAGGTCGCGCTCGGCGGCTGGACGAGCAGCAACTACGCGGCCATGGCTTGTCCCGACCTGCCGAAGTGCCAGGCCCAGTGGATTCCGGATGCGGACTACGGAGACGCGTTCGTGTTGTGGCGCGGCCTCGGCATCAACTACGCCGGCGGCGTGCTCGATCATCCGGCGCGCGTCGCGATCCATTTCACGCATCGGCTGGGCGCCGTGGTCGCGACCATCCTGCTCCTGCTCGCGGCAGTGGCGGCGTTGCGCAATCTCGGTCCGGGCCCCCGCTGGGCCGGGGCCGCCGTGCTCGTGGCGCTGACGCTGCAGGTTTCGGCCGGCGTATTCATGGTGTTGCGCGCATTCCCGCTCGAACTCGCCGCGGCACATAACGCAGGGGCCGCGCTGCTCGTGGGAGCGGCGATCTGGCTCAACCGGGCCCTCAGGCCTGTGGCCGACTTTCGCTGATCAATTTGGCCGACCAATTCGGCTAAACTGCCGCGCCCTTCGAGGAACGGCTCCTTGGCTACCCCTGAACACATCGTTGCAGACGGCCCCCGCACGGCCCGCTGGCGCAGCTACTACGAGCTGACCAAGCCGCGCGTCGTCATGCTCATCGTGTTCACGTCCATCGTGGGCACCCTGCTCGCGGTGCCCGGGATGCCGCCGCTCGACGCGC
>JAEZCN010000225.1 GCA_023433515.1 Pseudomonadota bacterium | reverse complement strand
GCGAGGAAATGACCTGGGAGAAGCTCGAGCCGTCGTTCATCGACATCTACCAGAAGGTGCTCACGCAGAAGGAAGTCGACGGGATGATCGCCTTCTACAAGACGGAGGCCGGCGTCGCGGTGATCGAGAAGATGCCGCAGGTCATGCAGCTCAGCATGGAGCTGGTGATGGAGTTGATGCAGAAGATCTCTCCGCGCATCCAGCAGATATCGGTCGACGCGACCGACAAATTGAAGGCCACGAAGTAACACCGCCACCGCGCCGCCTGGGCGGATTCGCGTCCGCTCAGGCGAGCTCGACCAGCTCCGAGTAATCGCGCAGCGCCGCGTTCGCGGTCAGGAACTTGAGCGGCTCGGTCATCGCCTGCGCGACGAGCAGCCGGTCGAAGAAATCGACGCCGGGTTTCGGCTCGAGGTCCCCGGCGGCCGCGGCCGGTCGGACCCTCACCGGCAACTCCAGGAATCCACTGGCCCGGATGCTCGCGGCGAGCTCGGCCGCATCCGCTTCCAGCAGGCCGGCCGCGATCTTGGCCTCGCATTCGACGATGGACGCCGCGCTGACGTAGACCTCGTCCGCGGCCTCGATGCGCTCCCGCGCCGCCTTGGCGAGCTTGCGGGAGTCCGCCAGCCACCACAGGTAGATCTGCGTATCGAGCAGCAGGCGCATTCTGGCGGGGTAGGGGAGGGCGCCCCTACAAGGGCGTCAGCGCGTCGAACGAGCGCTCGAAATCGTCGGCGATCCTGAGCTTGCCCTTGAGCAGGCCGACGCGGCGCGGCATGTCGTCGCGCCCCAGCGGCACGAGACGCGCCATGGGCCGGCCGCCCTTGGCGATCAGGAATTCGTTGCCACTCGCCACGTCCTCGATGAGTCGCGACAGGTGGGTCTTCGCCTCGTGAATGTTTACTTTGCCCGGCTTCACAGTGAACTTAGTTTAGTTTAGTCTACTCACAATATGAAGTGGCTTGCCGGGTCATTGCTGGTCGCGGTCGTACTGCTGCAGTACCGGCTCTGGCTGTCCGACGACGGGGTGCGCGAGCTGGCGCGGCTGTCGGAGGCCGTCGAGCAGCAGAAGGCCGACAACGCGGAAGCCGTGGAGCGCAACAAGCAGCTCGTCGCGGAGGTCGCGGACCTGAAGGCGGGACTCGCGGCCATCGAAGAGCGCGCGCGCAGCGAGCTCGGCATGATCGGCCGCAACGAAACCTTCTATCAGGTGGTGCCGAACCGCCCTCTGCGCACCACTCCCACGTCGACGCCGAACACGCAGACCGCCGCGCGTTAGGCATGCGACCGCTTTTGCGCCGCACGCGTTAAGCTGCGCGCCGAATGCGTTACTTCCTCGTCATCCCGGCCGCGGGCAGCGGTCGGCGGCTCGCCGCAACGATTCCCAAGCAATACGCCGAGCTCGGCTCATCCACCGTCCTCGAACATGCGCTCGCGCCGTTCGAAGCGGATGCCGATTGCGCCGGCATCGTCGTGGCCCTCGCGGCCGGCGATGCGACCTGGCCCGCGATCGCAGCACGCCGTCCGCGTGCGATCGAAGTCGCGGCCGGCGGGGCGGAGAGGGCGCACTCGGTGCAGTCCGCGCTGCACATGCTCGCGACGCGCGCGCGCGCGGACGACTGGGTGATGGTGCACGACGCGGCTCGGCCCTGCTTCACGGGCAGCGATCTCGCGCGGCTCAAGGAAGAACTGGCCGGCGACGAGGTCGGTGGTTTGCTCGCGGTGCCGCTCGCGGATACGTTGAAACGCGGCGCGGCGGATGTGGATAGGCCCTCCGTCGAGGCAACCATCGATCGCGTCGGGCTGTGGCGCGCCGCGACACCGCAGGTGTTCCGGCTCGGCCTGCTGCGCCACGCGCTCGATGCGGCGCTGGCCGCGGGCAAGCTGCCGACCGACGAGGCGCAGGCGATGGAGTGGGCCGGACACGCGCCGCGACTCATCGCGGGGCGTACGGACAACATCAAGGTGACCACGGCCGATGATCTCGCGCTCGCGCGTGCGATCATCGCGTCGCGAACGGGAGAGCAGGTCTGATGCGTATCGGTTCGGGTTTCGACGTGCATGCCTTCGGGCCGGGCAATTCCATCGTGCTCGGCGGCGTGCGCATTCCGCACACGCGCGGCATCGTGGCGCACAGCGACGGCGACGTCGTGTTGCACGCGCTCTGCGACGCCATGCTCGGCGCCGCGGGACTGGGCGACATCGGCATGCATTTTCCGGACACGGATCCGGTGTGGAAGGGCGCCGAGAGCCGCCGCTTCGTCGCGGCCGTGCTCGACATGCTGAGCGTGCGCAAGCTCAAGGTGGGCAACGTCGACATCACGCTGCTCGCGCAGGCGCCGAAGGTTTCGCCCTACCGGCTCGAGATCCGCCGCTCGCTCGCGCAGATGCTGGGCGTCACGGAAAACCAGGTGAACATCAAGGCGACCACCACCGAGCAACTCGGCTTTCTCGGTCGCAGCGAGGGGCTGGCCGCGCAGGCCGTCGTGTTGCTGGAGACGGCGCCGGACAAGGCCTGATGATTCCGGAGCACTGGAGGCGCGCGGCGCTCGAGCCGCCGACCGCCTGGGGCGGGCCGCTCGGCGGCACGACGTTGCGCGCCACGCCGGAGGATTTCCAGGTCGATGAGATCCTCGGGTTCGCCGCGAGCGGCGAGGGTCCTCACGCGATGCTCACCGTGCGCAAGCGCGGCGCCAACACCGAATGGGTGGCGCGCGAGCTCGCGCGCGCGGCGGGCTGCAAACCTTTCGAGGTCGGGTTCGCGGGACTGAAGGATCGCAATGCGGTTACCACGCAGCACTTCACCGTGCCGCGCGGAAAACGCGCCGCCGGGGAATTCGTCGGTCTCGCGGGCGAGGGATACGAGGTGATCGCGGCCGCGGCGCATCAGCGAAAATTGCCGCGCGGCGCGCTCGAAGGAAACCGCTTCGTCATCGTCGCGCGGGGGCTGAGCTGCGATCCTGCGGAGCTGGGCGAACGGATGGAGCGGATCGCCGCCGGCGGCGTTCCAAACTACTTCGGCAGCCAGCGCTTCGGCCGGGACGCCGGCAACCTTGCCGGCGTGCTCGCGGCCTCGGCGAGCCTGGCCGAAAACTCCGGCCGCGGTCGCCCGCGCCGCGGCGGTCGCGACGATCGCGGATTCATGCTCTCGGCCGCGCGCAGCCTGGTGTTCAACGCCATCCTCGCCGAGCGGGTCGCGCGCGGTAGTTGGAATCGATTGCTGCCGGGCGACGTCGCGAACCTGGACGGCCGCGGCAGCGTGTTCGCGGTTCCGGACGTCGACGAAACGCTCGAGGCGCGGTGCGCCGCGCTCGAAATTCATCCCACCGCGCCGCTCGCCGGAAAGGGCGAGGCCATGGTGGCCGGCGACGTGCTGAAACTCGAGCAGGATGTGGGCGTGGAATTCCCCGACGCGCTCGCCGTGATCTCGGCGGAGGGAATGAACGCCGAGCGTCGCGCCTTGCGCATGCGCGTCCGCGATCTGTCCTACGACTACTCGGGTGACGCACTGCGGCTGGGCTTCGCGCTCGGCGCCGGGAGCTTTGCGACGACCGTGCTTCGCGAGATTATCGAGACCGGCGACGAAGGGTGAACGCCATGATCCAGGAAACTTCGCACGAAGACGGCCGTATCCACGAGTTGCGACTTTCGCGACCACCCGTCAACGCGCTCAACCTCGAACTGCTGCGCGAGATGGGTCTCGGCATCGAACGCGCGGCGCGCGAGACTTCCGCGATCGTGCTGAGCGGGCAGCCCGGACTCTTTTCGGCCGGCCTCGATGTACCCAAGTTGATCGAGCTCGACCGGGACGCTCTCACCGCAGTGTTCGTCGAGCTGTATCGCGTGCAACGCACGATCGCGCATTGCCCGGTGCCCGTCGTGTTCGCGTTGACCGGGCATTGCCCGGCCGGCGGCACGGTGCTCGCGATCCATGGCGACTACCGCGTGATGGCGCGCGGCGATTACCGCATCGGTCTAAACGAAACGCAGGTGGGACTCTTCCCCGGCGACCTGATTTACGACGCCTTCAAGCGCCTGACCGGCGGCCACGCCGCGCAATTGGTCACGCGCGGCGCGCTCATCGATCCCGTCAACGCGCTGCGGGTCGGGCTGATCGACGAGCTCACCGAACCCGTCGACGTCGTCGCGCGAGCTATTGCCGTCGCGCGCGAATACATCAACCTGCCGCGCGAGCCGATGCTGCGTACGCGCGCGATGGCGCGCGCCGATCTGCTGTCGTTGTTCGGCAGTCCCGAACACGCATCGATCCGCGAGAACGAATTTGCTTCGATGGGAGCCGAGCTGTGGCTCGTGCCGGAAACCCAGCAGATGCTCAGGAAGGCGTTCGCGAAGAAGTCGACTGGTTAGACAGCAGGACGTTGATCGCGCCCGTGCCGCCGTCGACGCGGCGCGCGGAGGTGAACGCCAGCACCGGGCCGGTCTTGCGCAGGATCATGTTGACCGCGTTCTTGAGCACGGGGCCGCGCGGTCCCGAGCCCATGCCCTTGCCGTGGATGATGCGCACGCAGCGCAAGTTGCGCGCCAGCGACTCCGCGAGGAATTCGCGCAACGCGACCTTGGCTTCCGCGACGCGTAATCCGTGCAGGTCGCAGACGTCCTCGACGCGATATTCGCCGCGCTTGAGCTTGCGCATGACGCCGTCCTGCACCCCCGCGCGCCGGAAGCTGATCTCGTCGCCGACGTCCCCGGCATCTTCCTGGACACCCTGAAGACTTTCGACGAGCACCATCGCGCGGTCGGCGGCGGTGAACCGCGCGCGCGCCGGCGGCTTGCGCTTTTCGGGCTGCACGCGCGCACGATTATCGAGCGGGCGCACGTCGCGCATCGCCTCGCGAAACAATTCCTTGTCCGGATCGGAGCGTTTGCCGCTCAAGCTACCTCCGCGTGTGTGCAACGAGTATATTGCGCGCCGGTGCGAATCCTCATATCCAACGACGATGGTTATCGTGCGCGCGGCATCAACGCCCTGCGCGAAGCGCTCAAGAGCGTCGGCGACGTGACGGTGGTGGCTCCGGACCGCAACCGCAGCGGCGCGAGCAATTCGCTCACCCTCGAAAGACCGCTGCGCGTCGAGCAGGCGGATGCCGACGTGTATTTCGTCCAGGGTACTCCGACCGATTGCGTGCACCTCGCGATCTCGGGGCTGTTTCCCTTCGAGCCCGACATGGTCGTCTCGGGCGTCAACGACGGCTCGAATCTCGGCGACGACGTGTTGTATTCGGGAACCGTGGCCGCCGCGACCGAGGGGCGCTTCCTCGGCAAGACCGCGGTCGCGGTCTCGCTCAACACCGACGGCCTGCGCGGCGACGCGACGCGTTATTTCGAAACGGGAGCGCATTACGCCCGCGAAATCGTCGAACGGTTGATCGCGACCCCACTCGGTCGCCCGGCGATCCTCAACGTGAATGTGCCCAATCTGCCGATCGGTCAGGTGAAAGGCATCAAGGTCACGCGGCTCGGCAACCGCCACCGGTCCGAGGCGCTCATCCGGGCCGAGGATCCGCGCGGCCGTCCCGTGTACTGGATAGGTCCCGCCGGAGCGGGGCAGGACGCGGGTCCCGGCACGGACTTTCACGCCGTGTCGGAAGGTTACGTGTCCGTCACGCCGCTCACGGTCGACCTCACTAACCATTCGACGCTCGCCAACCTGCGCGAGTGGGTCGGGCCCGGGTCATGAACGAGCGGCGTCTCGCGGGGATCGGCATGACGTCCGCGCGCACGCGCGACCGGCTCGTGCAGCGCCTGCAGGACCAGGGCATTACGAACCTCGCGGTGCTCGACCGCATCCGCAACGTGCCGCGCCACATCTTCGTCGACGAGGCGCTGGCCTCGCGTGCCTACGAAGACACCGCGTTGCCGATCGGTTACAGCCAGACGATCTCGCAGCCCTACATCGTCGCGCGCATGACCGAGGCGCTGATCGAAGGCGGGCACAAGCTCGGCAAGGTCCTCGAAGTGGGCACGGGCTGTGGCTACCAGACCGCCGTCCTCGCGCCGTTCGCGAAGAAGATCTATTCCATCGAGCGCATCGCGCCGCTCGCGAAGCGCGCGCAGGCCACGCTGAAGGAACTCGGCGTCAAGAACGTCATGGTCAAACATGGCGATGGGACCGTCGGGTGGCGCTCGCAAAAGCCGTTCGACGGCATCCTCGTCGCGGCCGCGCCGATGGCCGTTCCCGAAGCGTTGTTCGCGCAGCTCGCGAACCGCGGCCGGCTCATCGTTCCCGTCGGTCCCGAGGGCAACCAGCTACTGATGCGATACACCCGCAACGGGGATCATCTCGATCGCGAAGTCCTGGGCGCGGTGTCGTTCGTGCCGATGCTCGGTGGGACCAGCTGAGACCACGCTGCGGCACAGTATTCGAGTAATTTCTCGGATACAGAACATCCGTTAAGTCATTGTTTTGTCAGCTCGCGACTGCTGGAATTTCCCGCGCGTTTGTTGGCCCATCAGGGGTGGGGCTTGTCAGTCAGCATTTGACATGTTTTGATGTCGCCGCTCGCCGACATCCGCTCCAACGAGGTGTGTGAGGGATTCCGGATGAAGGCACAGGGGAGAATGGGGAAGTCGCGGAAAGAAGAAGAACAAGCCGAACAGAAGAAAAACAAATTCGCCAGTAATTCGAGTCTGTCAGCTTCGAAACATTGGCCTCGCTAAATAACTTTCTCCCCCTGTGCCTTCACCCGGAGTCCTTCGCCTGACCCGGCAAGAGCACCGCCACCAGCACCTTCCGCTCCTCGCTGACCAGCACGTTGTAGGTGCGACAGGCCGCGCCGACCTCCATTACCTCGAGTCCGATCCGCCGCGTCGCGAATTCCGCGCGTAACGCCGCGCGCGGGAATTTCTGCGCGGAGCCGGTCGACAACACGACCACTTCCGGCGCGAGAGCGAACAAAGGATCGAAATGCTCGCGGGTCAATTCCTCGACGCTGCGGGGCGGCCAGTCGCGGGTGAGCGTCGTGGCGCTCACGATGCAGCTCGTACGGATTTCCTCTTCGCCGATGGCGACGAAGTCCGGGCCATACCGACGGATAAGGTTCGCGCCCTGGGCGCCTTGCTGAGTGAACTTCATCGGTCCGTTACGATACCGGCATGCGCCGCCTCACGCTGATCCTTTCCGACCTGTACGTGCCGGAAGACGCCACGCGTGCGGTTTCCCCGGCCGCATTCGATCTGCCGGCGCTCGAATGGTTGTTGCGATTCGCGCGCCGCCCGGCCGCTCACTGCCCGGACTGGCGCGCGTGGCTCGCCACGCAGACCGGCCACGTTGCGCTCGCGCAATCGCCGGTCGCGCAGGTCGCCGCACGCGCGCTGACGGAGTCCACGACCGGCGCCTGGATCGCGACACCCGTGCATCTGGAGGCGCGGCTCGATCACGTGCGGCTCGCGGACCGAGGTCTGCTGCGCGTCGGCGCCGACGAGGAACAACGCTGGAGCGAGGCATTCGCGCGCGAGTTCGGTCCCGAAGTGAAACTGCACCCGGCCGGCGAGCGCGGATTCCTGCTCACGGGAATCGAAGCCGCCGACACGCGAACCACCGATCCCGCGCGACTGCTCGATTCCGATGTCGCGCCCGCGCTGCCGCGCGGCGCCGGCGCGGGCGGACTGCGCCGCCTCGGCGCGGAGCTCGAAATGTGGCTGCACGCGACGCCGCTCAACGACGAACGTCAGCGCGCCGGCCAGCCGAGAATCTCCGCGTTCTGGTTCTGGGGTGGGGACAAGGTACATGGGGATTCGGTGCCGGGCTCCTTATCCCCACCCGGCTCGTTCGAGATCCACGGTGCGGATCCCTGGCTGAGCGGTCTCGCGCACGCGGCGGGAGCGACAGCGAACAAACACGTCGCCGACTTCGATGCGATCGACCTCGATTCCGGGCATCACATCGTCGAGCTGACCCCGATGAGCGCGCCGCGGGAATCGTTGCTGGACGTGGAGTCGCGCTGGTTCGCGCCCGCGAGGATCGCGTTGTCGGAAGGAAAACTCGAGTCGATCGACATCATCGCCAACGATCGGTGGTTCCGGATCGGTGCACGAGCGGGCTGGCGGTGGTGGCGCGGCAAGCGCGGCTGGTTCGAGTCGCTGAGCCGTCCGGCTTCGTCGAAGGCATAATCGCCGCGAATGAACCTGGTCATCGAACGCCGCGTCTGCGCGGGCAACGAACTTCTCGACTCGCGGCTGCATCCGGTTCTGCGGCGCGCCTACGCGGCGCGCGGCGTGCGAGATACCAGCGACCTGCAGCTCGGCCTCGATCGCCTGATACCGGTCGGCACGCTCGAGAGCGTCGAGGCCGCGGTCAACCTGATCCTCGAACATCGCGACCGGCGCATCCTCGTGATCGGCGACTTCGATGCGGACGGCGCCACCAGCACCGCGCTCATCGTGCGCTGCCTGCGCGCGTGGGGTTTCGCGTCGGTCGATTTCCTCGTGCCGAACCGTTTCGAATACGGCTACGGACTCACGCCCGAAATCGTGACGTTGGCCGCCGAGCGCGCACCGACGCTCATCGTCACCGTCGACAACGGCATCTCGAGCAACGCCGGCGTCGCGGCCGCGCGTGCGCGCGGCATCCAGGTCCTGATCACCGACCATCATCTGCCCGGCGCGTTGCTGCCGGACGCCGACGTCATCGTCAATCCGAACGTGCCCGGCAGCCAGTTCCGCAGCCGCGCGCTGGCGGGAGTGGGGGTGGCGTTCTACGTGATGGCGGCGCTGCGCCGTGAGCTCGAGAACCGGGGCATCGCCGCGCAACCCTCCGTGACCGATTACCTCGACCTGGTGGCGCTGGGCACCGTCGCGGATCTCGTGCCGCTCGACGTCAACAATCGCGTGCTGGTCTCGCAGGGCATCCGCCGCATCCGCGCCGGACGCGCCGTTCCGGGGATCCGCGCGCTGCTGTCGATCAGCCATCGCGGATTCGCCGAGCTGACCGCGGCGGACCTGGGCTTTTCGATCGGACCGCGGCTCAACGCGGCCGGCCGGCTCGACGACATGTCGATCGGCATCCGTTGCCTGCTCGCCGATACGGAACAGGAGGCGCTGGCTCTCGCCACGCGTCTGGACCAGCTCAACGCGGAGCGCCGCGAGATCGAAACGCGCATGCAGGGCGCGGCGCTGGCCGCGGTGAGCTCGCTGCGCGAGCCGGGCATGGGGCCGGGATCGCGACATGGCGTGTGCCTGTTCAACGCCGATTGGCACCAGGGCGTGGTCGGGCTCGTCGCGAGCCGGATCAAGGATCGCGTGCGCCGTCCCGTCATCGCGTTCGCGCGGGCGAGCGACGGCACGTTGCGCGGCTCGGCGCGCTCGGTGCCCGGAATCCACATCCGCGACGTGCTCGACGCCATCGCGGCGCGCAGCCCCGAGCTCATCAGCCGTTTCGGCGGCCATGCCATGGCGGCGGGGCTGACGCTCGAGGAATGCCACCTCGATGCATTCGCGCGCGCCTTCGACGCGGAAGTGGCGAACTGGCACGACCCGTCGATCGCCTCCAATCGCGTGGAGACCGACGGCGAGCTCGCGAGCGCGGAAATCGCGCTCGAAACCGCGCAGGCGCTGCGCGACGGCGGTCCGTGGGGCCAGGCATTCCCGGAACCCTGTTTCGATGGCCGTTTCGCGGTGCGCAACGCCCGTGTCGTGGGCGAAAAGCACCTCAAGATGTGGGTTGCGACCCACGACCAGGCGCGTTCGTTCGACGCGATCGCCTTCAACTTCAAGGGAACGGACGAGACTCCGAAGCTACCCGATGGGGAAGTTCATCTGGTGTACCGTCTCGACATCAACGAATATCGAGGCGAGCGGCGTCTGCAGCTGCTGGTCGATCACGTGCTCCCATGAATCCGGCCCAGGCCGACACAACTAGCTACTCGATCCGGCCGGGCGATCCGCTCGATCCGGCGGTGCGCGCGCTCATCGCCGAGCTCGACGAGTTCAATACCGCGCTCTATCCGCCCGAGAGTAATCACTTCGACCCGCCCGAGTCGCTGGCCGGCTCGCGGACCATTTTTCTCGTCGTGGAGCAGAGCGGCGAGTTCGTAGGCTGCGGCGCGGCCAGGAACTGCGGCGGCTGGGCGGAGCTCAAGCGCATGTACCTCAAGCCGAAGGCTCGCGGCGGCGGCATCGCCCTCGCGATGCTCGTGAAACTGCTCGACTGGGCACGCGCGGAAGGTTTGCCGCTCGCGCGCCTGGAAACGGGCAACGTCAGCGTCGGCGCGCTCAAGCTCTACCGGCGCGCGGGCTTCAAGGAAATTCCGGCGTTTCCGCCTTACAGGCCGGACCCTTTGTCGATATTCATGGAACGCGCGCTCAGGTAGGATTCGCGCCCATTTGTTGACTCGGACAGGGGTATCCCTTGGCGTTGGAACTTGGCCAGCTGAAGCGTCAGCTCAAAGACCTGGAGGAGCGCATGAACTCCTTGAGGGGGTTTCTTTGAGTACGACAACAAGAAAGAACGACTCGAAGAAGTAAGCCGCGAGCTCGAAGACCCGGCCGTCTGGCAGAAGCCCGAAAAGGCGCAGGAGCTGGGCAAGGAGCGCGCGCGTCTCACGACCGAGCTCGCCGACATGGACAAGGCCACCGGCGGCGTCAGCAGCGCCACCGAACTACTCGAGCTCGCCGAGAGCGAGGACGACGCCGGCATGGCGCGCGAGATCGAGAACGACGCCGCCAAGCTCGAAGCCGAGGTGCGCAAGCTCGAGTTCAAGCGCATGTTCCGCGGCGAGATGGATTCGCACAATGCGTTCGTCGACATCCAGGCCGGCGCGGGTGGCACCGAGGCGCAGGACTGGGCGCAGATGCTGCTGCGCATGTATCTCAAGTGGGCCGCGGCGCGCGGCTTCGACGCCGAAGTCATCGACTCGAATCCCGGTGAAGTCGCGGGCACGAAGAGCGCCACCGTGGAGATCAAGGGCGAGTACGCCTACGGCTGGTTGCGCACGGAAACCGGCGTGCACCGGCTGGTGCGCAAGTCGCCGTTCGACTCCGGCAACCGGCGCCACACCTCGTTCGCATCGGTGTTCGTCTCGCCCGAGGTCGACGACGACATCAAGGTCGACCTGAATCCGGCCGACATCAAGATGGACGTGTACCGTTCGAGCGGCGCGGGCGGACAGCACGTCAACAAGACCG
>JAEZCN010000220.1 GCA_023433515.1 Pseudomonadota bacterium | reverse complement strand
GACGCCGTGCTCGTGTGGCTCAGCGAACAGGACGAAGCACTGCCGTGGGAAATCGCGCGGCAGATGCGTGCGCTGCGCGAGGCCGGCGTGCCGGCGCTGCTGCTTTCCCGCCAGCCGCCCGCGATCTCGGCCGCGGCGGTGACACAGGTCATGCATTTCGTGCGCGAGCTCAAGAAGACCTCATGAAGCTGCTGGACAACATTCGTGTGCTCGCGTGGGGACAGTCGTTCGACAGTCCGCTCGCGCGTTTCCTGGGCGATCTCGGCGCCGACGTCGCCCGGTGCGATTCGGCGCTGCGCGCGGCGGACCTCGGCGAAGCGGACCTGCTGATCGAGAATCTCGGACTCGCGCGCATCGAGGAAACCGGACTATCGCGCGCGCAGATCGAGGCGGCGAATCCACGCCTCGTCCACGTGTCCATCAGCACGTTCGGCAGTTCGGGCCCGCGCCGGCACTGGCGCGGCTCGGAGCTCGTCGCCTCGGCGACGGGCGGCATCCTGCGCCTGGTCGGCGATCTCGATCGCGTGCCGGTCAAGGAGGCGCTCGATGCCTGCGAATTTCACGCGGACATGGTCGCCGCGGTCGGCGCGCTCGCCGCGCTGGCCGAGCGCCGCCGCAGCGGACTCGGTCAGCACGTCGACATCTCGACTCAGGAAGTCGCGTTTTCGCGCAATGTGAACGGCGCGCTGGTGTGGCAATTCGATCGCCGCCTGCTGGGCCGGGCCGGTGGCGCGCTCAACTATGGTCGCGCGACGGTGCGCTGCATCTGGGAGTTGAAGGACGGCTACTGCTTCCACTCGCTCATGACGGGACGCTTCGGCGCGCCCGCGAACCAAGGTCTCAGCGACTGGATGGACGCGTGCGGCGTCGACAATCCGCTCGCGGGCGTGAACTGGGAAACGTACAACCGCTCGACGCTCGACCCGGCGACGCGCGCGCGCTGGGAAGCGGCCATCGAGGCGTTCTTCAAGACCCGCACCTGCGCCGAGATCGCTGACGAAGGCCGGCGTCGGGGCATCAACGCAACCGTCGTCGCCACGCCGGCCGACGTGCTCGCGGACCCGCACCTCGAAGCACGCGGCTTCTGGCGCGACACGCCTGCTGGCCGCGAGCCGGGCCGCTTCCTCGAGGTCATTCCCGCGCCGCAAACTGCACCGCCACCCGCCGCCCGCTCGAACGTCGCAACGCGCGGTCCGCTGTCCGGCGTACGCGTGCTGGATTTCTCGTGGGCGCTGGTCGGCTCCATCACCACCAAGACGCTGGGCGACCTCGGCGCGGACATCGTCAAGCTCGAGTCGCGCACGCGTCCGTGCCTGTCGCGGCTCGACGTCCAGGTGAGTGCCTCGCGCGCCGGCAACCTCGACGACAAGCCGTGGTTCGCGCATCTCAACACCTCGAAGCTCAGCCTGTCGCTCGATCTGAAGCAGCCCGCGAGCCGCGAACTGCTCGACCCGCTGATCGACTGGGCCGACGTCGTGGTCGAGAACTTCTCGCCCGGCACGCTCGAGAAGTTAGGCCTCGATTATCCACGCCTCGCCGAACGCAATCCCGGCCTGATCATGGTGTCCGGCAGCGTCTACGGACAGACCGGCCCGCTCGCGAAGAGCTGGGGCGTCGACGGCACCGGCGCGGCACTGAGCGGACGCACCTATCTCACGGGCTGGCCCGACCGCGCGCCCGTGATCCCGAGCGCGGCGCCCTACGGCGACGTGATCCTGCCTTTCGCGATGGCCGCGGCCGTGATCGCGGCGCTCGAACATCGCGCCACGCATCGGCGCGGCTGCCACATCGACGCCTCGATGTATGAACTGTGCGTGCAGCAGATGCGCGACGCGTTCCTGCCGGGCGCGTCGGCCTCGCGTCCCGGGAACTCCGATCGGCGCGTCTTTCACCAGGGCGTCTATGGAGCCCGCGACGCGGATCGCTGGATCGCCGTCACGTTCCACACCGCCGGGCAATGGCAGGTATTCGCGAGCTCCGAACAACTCGCCGCCACCGATGCGGACTCGCGTGAGGCGGCAATGTCCGCCTGGTGCGCGGCGCGCCGCGACGACGAAGCGGCGGAATATCTGCAGAACATGGGCATCGCCGCGGGCGTCGTGCAGGACATGGCGGACCTGTTCGAACGCGACCCGCAGATCCGCGCGCGCGGCGCGCTGGTCCCGCTGTCGCATCCGCTGCTGGGCGAGTTCGGACACATGCGCACCCCGATCGATTTTTCGCGCGCGGGCGGCGTTCCGTTCCGCGCGCCGAACATGGGCGAACACAACCGGCGCATCGCCCGCGAGATCAGCGGCCTGTCGGAAGAACGCCTCGCCGAGCTCGAGCAACTGGGAGTCTTCAAGTGAGCGGACATCGCAGCCGCAAGGATCTCGCCTGCACGGCCGACGCGACCGCGCACCAGCGGCAATTCGTCGCGGACCTGCGCCGGCGCGTGATCGACAACGGCGAGCCGTTCGCGATCGCGCAGGCCGACACGCCGCACGAGATCTTCCACGCGCTCGACATACCGCTGATCAGCAACCAGTGGTGGTCGGCCTACATCTCGGCCAAACAACTTTCGCCGCGTTACTTCGCGGTGCTCGACAAGCTGGGTTATCCCGGCAACAGCTGCCGTTACTGCTCGCTCGGGCTCGCCTGCACGCTCGACAACGATCCGGCGACCGCGCCCTGGGGCGGATTGCCGAAGCCGACCG
>JAEZCN010000204.1 GCA_023433515.1 Pseudomonadota bacterium | reverse complement strand
GGCGGATTCGAGCCCGCCGCCGCGGGAACCGCAGCGTTCGTGCTGGGCCACGACGCGGCGCGTCTCGCACTCGCCCAAGGCACACGACCGGCGAGCATCTCCCTGCCCGCGCCCGCCGAGATGGGTGGCGGCACGGTGACCATCACGCTCGACGACTACCGGCGCGTGATCGGCTTCGATCTGCCCTTCTCGGCGACGTTCGTGCACTCGGCGGCGCCGGCCGACCGATACGTCTATCGATACACCGAGCTGCTGCCGTTCCGGATCGCGCCGGGCTCTCCGGCGCCGGAAAACAATGGGGACCGCGCATCGACCCCTTTCGAGCGGCTGGGTGACTTCGCCGAAATCGCACGCGCCCACGAGCGCGTCATGGCGGCGCACCGCGTGAGTGATGCTGCCTTGCTCACGGCCGACGCCGCCGGGCGATCGACAGTCTCGGGTAGAGGCCGGCTTTCTGAAGTCACGCGTGACGAACAACTGGCGCGTTTGAAGGACTATCTGGGCGCCATTCGTTTTTCCCGTTACGAAGACACCGCGGTTCCCGTGATTGCGGTCTCGCACGATGGGACGCTCGCGTGGCTGGCCTGCGAAATGCAGGCGGAGGGACACCACGATCCCGGCGGGAAGAACGAGCCCATCGCGTATGGGTTCAGCTGGATCGAGCACTACGCCCGGGATCCCGATTCGAAAGATCGCCGCTGGATCTCAATTGGAAATGCGTCCAGCCAGCGTCCCTGACATTCAAACCCGGGCGCGGGACATGACATCTGGTTCGCCATGAGCAAGACATCCTGCGCGTTGTTGTTAGCCATGGTGGCGCCCCTGTTCGCGGGCGCCGAAGAAATTACGTTCGAAAGCCGTGGAGCGAGGCTGGCCGGCACCATCGTGTTGCCCAAAACGGGGACCCCTCATGCGGCGATAGTCTTCGTGCACGGTTCCGGAAAGCAATCCCGCAACCTCGCCCTGGCCGAAAAGTTCGCCGCGGCCGGCATCGCGGCGCTGGTCTACGACAAGCGCGGCGCCGGCAAATCGGGCGGTGTCTACGAAAGCGGGCAAAGCGTCAGCGGCATGAACATCTCGCTGCTGGCCGATGATGCGGCGGCGGCCGTGAAGGTTCTTGCCGCAAGACCCGGACTCGAGGGCATCCCGATCGGCATTGCCGGCGTCAGCCAGGCAGGCTGGATCGCACCTTTGGCCGCCGAAAGAACTCCGGCTGCGAAATTCCTGCTGCTCTGGAGCGGGCCCGTCTGCAAGGTGAGCGAGGAAGACATCTATAGCAAGTACACGGCCGACAAGGATCTCCCGAACGTTCCTCCGTTTCGCGAAGCGTTCGCCGCGCGGAAATCCCCGTACGTCTGGCCGGACTTCCTGGGTCGCGACACCGATCCCGCGGACAGCCTGGCGAAACTGACTATTCCCGGCTTCTGGATCTTCGGCGGCAACGACGGCAGTGTGCCGGTCGACTTGTCGATCTCGCGGCTGCAGGCCTTGCAGCGCGCCGGCGCCGGCACGCGCTACGAGTACAGGCTATTCCCGGGCCTCGGCCACAACAACATGGACGAAACCTTCGCGGCCGCCGCGGAGTGGATCAGGAGCGTTCCCGCGAACAGCCGCTGATCAGGTGACGCGGCGCTTGATCTTCGTGCCCTCGTCCAGGCCCGACACGACTTCGATGTTGATGCCGTCCGACAGCCCCGTCCTGACCTCGCGCTTCTCGAACACCTGCGGCGCGGTCTCGACTTCGACGTAAGTCTTGTCGCCCTCGATGATCAGGTTGGCTTCGTTGATGGCGAGGACGTCCTCGCGCTTGTCGAGCACGATGTCGGCATTGGCGCTGTAGTTGGAGCGCAGGAACAGCGCCTCGTCGAGCGTCACCGCCGCGCGGATCGTGAACTTGATCGTGCCCTGGTCGGTCACGCCCTTCGGCGCGATGTATTCGAGCGAGGCCTTGAACGGTTTCTCCGGCAGCGCGCCGACGTTGAGCACGAGCTCCATGCCCTGCTCGAGCTTGCCGACCTCGGATTCGTCGACCAGCCCCTCGAAGATCATGTCGTTCATGTCGGCGAGCGTCGCGAGCGACGTGCCGGATTGAAACGTGCTCGACTCGAGGATGAAGGCGCCTTCCTTGTTGGGCACGTCGAGCACCGTGCCGTCGATCGTGGCGGGAATCATGTTGGAGACCATGCCCGAGCTCTTCGTCGCGCCGGTCTTGAGCAGGTTCACGGTGTCCTCCGCCGAGGTGACCGCTTCCTTCTGCAGGTTGTAGTTGGTCTCATACTGCCGGAACTGCGACTCGGAGATGACCCGGTCGGCCAGCAGTTTCTGGTAGCGCTGCATGTCGGCCGCCTGGTTCTGCAGGTTGATGCGCGCCTGCAGCAGCTGAGCCTCGGCGTTCGCGACGTTCAGCATGTTGGGCCGCAGCGCGATGCGCGCGATGATGGCGCCCTTCTTCACTGTCTGACCCGCGACCACGTAGAGCTTCTCGACCACGCCCGAGACCTGCGCTTTCACCTCGATCTCGCGGCGCGGAATCACCTTGCCCGTGGCCACCGTCTTCTTGACGATGGTCATGCGCGCCGGCGCGTCGACCTGGAAGACTTCCGGCGGAGTCTGCGACTTGCGGAACAGGAACACGAAGGTTCCGATGAACACCAGGCCGATGATGCCGAGAATGAAATACTTGAGGATTCGCTTCATTTTGTTGTCCGATGACTTCTGACTATTCGTCCTGCAGGGCCACGATCGGGTTCACGGCGGCGGCCTTGGCCGCCGGCATCAGCGACGCCAGCAGGCCGGCGATGACGAGCACCACGAGCGCGGTGATCGCGGTCCCGAACTCCACCTCCGGCGCGCCGAAGAACCCGGCCTTGCCGCCGCCCGCCTGCATCGCCGCCCCGATCGATTCGATCAGCAGCGTGCCGGCGACCAGCCCCGCGTATCCCGCGACCGCCGTGATGAACAGCGATTCCTGCATGATCATCGCGACGATGGAGAGCGGCGTGGCGCCGAGCGCCTTGCGCAGCCCGATCTCGCGCGTCCTTTCCTTCACCACGATCAGCATGATGTTTCCGACGCCGACCGCGCCCGCGAAGATAGTGCCGATGGCGACCACCCAGCTGAACACGTTGATCCCGGTGAACAGCCCCTGCACCTTCTCGAACTGGTCCTGCAGGTTGAAGCTGCCGAACACGCCCTTGTCGTCCGGGTGGACCTTGTTGACCTGTGCGAGCCAGGCCTTCACGTCGTTCTCGGCCTCGCGCGCGTGGACGCCGGGCTTCGGGATCACGACGAAACTGCCGATCCGGCCGGTCTGGTTGAACGCGTACCTGAGCGTCCCGTTCGGTAGATAGATGCGTTCCTCTTCCTGCTGCTGGTTGCCGTCCTCCATGGACTCGAAGACGCCGATCACCTGGAAGCTGATGCCGTTGATCGTGATCTCGGCGCCGAGCGGGCTCTCGCCCGGCGCGAACAGCTGGTCGCGCACGCGCTGGCCGATGACGGCCACCTTGCGGCGCTCCTGCTCGTCGAAGTCGTTGAACGAACGGCCCGACACGATGCGCAGCGCGTTGACGTCCTCGATGCCGGCGAAGCCGCCCTGGATACTGAAGGCGCCGTTGCGCGATCCGTGCACCGTGTAGGGCGCGCTGCCGCCCCAGACGCCGACCGAGTTCTGTCCTTCGATACGCCCGACGCTGGGAACGTTCTTACGGATGATGTCCGTGTACTCGGGCTTGAACACGACCTGCCGGCCGATCGGCATTCCCTGATAGGGTATCTGCGTCGGCCCCTGCGACCAGATCCACACGGTGTTCGTGACGCGCGGAAAACCGTCGTCCACGCCCTTCTGCAGGCCCCGTCCCGCGCCCATCAGCACGGTGAGCATGAAGATGCCCCAGAACACGCCGAACGCGGTGAGCGCGGTGCGCAGCTTGTGACGGCGCAACGTGCTGAAGATCTCCCGCCATTTTTCGATGTCGATCATGGCGGCTCCTAGTCGGCGCGCATGGCTTCGGTGGGCGTGATCTTCGCCGCGCGCAGCGCGGGCATGAGCCCCGCGAGCACGCCCACCACGACCAGCAGCACGATTGCGGTGATCGCGGCCTGGAAATCGACGCTCGGATTGACGAAGTACGGTAGTTGGGCGCCGGAGCTGCGCAGACCGAATGCCACGAGCTCGAGCAGGCCCACGCCGAATACCAGTCCGAGGTAACCGGCGAAACCCGTCACGAGCGTCGACTCGAGCAGCAGGGTGCTCACGATGTGGAACGGCGTCGCGCCGAGCGCCTTGCGGATGCCGATCTCCTTCGTGCGTTCCTTCACCGTGATGATCATGATGTTGCTGATACCGACGATGCCGGCCGTCAGCGTGCCGAGGCCGACGAACCAGATGAACACGTTGATGCCCAGAAAGAGGCCGTTCACGTTGCGCGCGGGCATGGCCATGTTGAAGGAGTTGATGCCGCGCTTGTCGTCGGGCGAGACATCGTGCCGCCGCTTGAGCACCTCGATCACCTGCTTCTCGAGCTCGAAGCCGTCAACGCCCGGCTGCGGCCTCACCCAGATGGTGTTGGTGATCGGGCCGCCGCCATACAGCATTTCCATCGTCGACAGCGGCATCATCACGCGTTGCGAGTTCTGGCCACGGTTACCCTTGTCGTGGAAGACGCCGACGACTTTCATGACGGTGTCCTTGACCTTCACGTACTTGCCGACCGGATCCTCGCCCTTGTCGAACAGCCGTTCGGCGACCGCGCTGCCGATCACGATGACCTTGCGGGTTTCGTCGAGATCCAGCGGGTTGACCTTGCGTCCGAAGTTGAACGGTACGTCCTCCTTGATCCGGAAGTACTCGTCCGGAACGCCGAGGACCTGGCCGTTGCTCAACTTGCGTCCGTAGGTGACGTTGGCGTTCTCCGCGAATCGCTCCGGTGAAATCACCCGGATGCCGGAGACCTGCTTGCGGACGGCCTCGATGTCCTCGAGCTTGAACTGGATCCTGCGTCCCGGCCCCATGCCGTGATAGGCCACGCTGGTTTCACCGGTCCAGACGATGATGAAGTCGAGCACGTCCGAGCCGAAATCCTCGTACACGCCGTTCTGCATGCCGCGCCCGGCACCCAGCAACAGCACCAGCATGAAGATGCCCCAGAACACGCCGAACGCGGTGAGCACCGTGCGCAGCTTGTTCTGCTTCAGCGTGAACAGGATTTCCTGCAGGCCGTCGAACACGTCTACTGCTCCAGCTCTTCGGCGGTCGCGGCTTCGACGTGAGTGGTGTGCCGATGGGATGATGCGACGACGCCATCCTTGAGGACGATCTGCCGCTCGGTCTGATCGGCGATGTCCTGCTCGTGAGTGACGATGACCAGCGTGTTGCCGAGCCGGTGGACCTCCTTGAGCAGCTCCATGATTTCCTGCGTCGTGCGGCTGTCGAGCGCGCCGGTGGGCTCGTCGGCGAGGATCACCTTCGGCTTCGTGACCAGCGCGCGCGCGATGGCGACGCGCTGCTTCTGGCCACCCGAGAGCTGGTTGGGCATGAAATGTTTGCGCTCGGACAGGCCGACCATGTCGAGGATCTGCTCGGCGCGATAGTTGCGTTCCCTGCGGCCGACGCCCTGGTAGTAGAGCGGCAGCGCCACGTTCTCGGCGGCGTTCTTGAAGGGCAGCAGGTTGAATGACTGGAACACGAAACCCAGCAGCCGGTTGCGCAACTGCGCGGCCTGGGTTTCCCCCATGCTCCTGACCGCCTCGCCCGCCAGCAGATAGGTGCCCTGGTCGAACGAGTCCAGGATGCCGAGAATGTTCAACAGGGTGGATTTGCCCGAACCCGACGATCCCATGATCGAAACCAGCTCGCCTTCACGGATCGTCAGGTCCACGCCTTTCAAGACGTGTACCGACTGATCACCGGTTCGATATGACTTGTGAACCCCCTGCAGCTCGATCATTCGCGTATCTGTCTCTCGGTTATCGTGTTTTTCGGCGCCGGCGGCCGCGAGCATTCGACTATGACGGCCTGCCCTACCCCCGGGTTGCAGCCTCGCGAAAATAAAACGCGCGCGGCGGGTAACAGGGCTTGACTATGACACTTGTAGTTTTTAACTGGAAGGGGCGTGACCCGGTGCAGGTGTCATGGTCAAGGCCGGCCCGTGATCCGGCCGCATGGGGCTGAATGCGGCGCTCGTCTCGCTGCTAGTAGCCGAGGAGCGAACGGGATCGGCCGCCACTGCCGTAGCGATCAATAGGAATACGAGATGTACACCATCGCGTAGCGGTAGGAATTCGTGCGGCCCGTGGCCTGGTCCAGCGCAACGTCGGGGGCCATGTACGCGAGCACGAAGGTTGCCGTGAAGTTGGAGTTGATGTTCCAGTCGGCGTAGGCGTCGATCTCGACGCCTACGCTGTCGGAGGTCACGCCGTCACCGAACGATGCCGGCTGATCGAGCCGGAAGTCATAGAGGATGAATCCGCCGCTGAGCTCCTTGTGCGGCGTCACGTGCAAGCGCAGCTCGTGCGAGATGAGGTTCGAGTTCGCCAGCAGAAAGTTGCCCGCGATCTCGCCCTGCCACCACGTGCCCCAGTCGTAGAAACCGGTGAAGAGCGAATCGAACGCCTCGCTCTTCTCGGTGGCCGGATCGTCGCCTTCGAAGAATGCGTATCGATAGAAGACCTGCGGCGACCAGCGTACACCCGTGAGCTTGTACGAGACCTGTGCCGAGTACGTCTCGGCGCTCAGCGCGGAGCCGTTGTGTTCCTGCGCGTATTCGAGATGGAACGTGAGGTCCGGCAACGACGGCAACGGTGAGGTGGACAGGCGGCCGTTGTAAACCGACATGCCGTCGCGCAGCGGCGCCCTGCTCGAGTCCAGCTCGAGGTACGTCAGGCCGATGGTCGTGGTGTCGCCCGCGAGCGCGAGCTCGTAGTTAGCCCCCCACAGCTTCGTGCCCGTGTCGTGTTCGGGCAGCTCGTCGCGATCCAGGTAGAACAACTGGAACGTATTGCCCTTCGCCTCGACCTGCCCGATGGCGGCGGCTTCCCAGGCCCGGCGCGCACCGCTCCAGTATCCGCCGCGGCTGCCGCCGTCACCGGCGCCGTCCCACACCAGGAGGCCGCGTCCGAGCCTGAAGGGCGCGCGCCCGAGCGTGAATTCCAGAGCGTCCTCGCCGATGCCGAGCGAATTGCCCGAGCGCCAGCCGACGTAGAGATCCTCGGTCAGAAACGAGGAAGCTTCTTCTCCGACGACCGAGGGCGGCGCGCCGAAATTGCGCGCGCCCACCGCACTGAGCTTGCCGAAGAACACGCCCTTCGATTCGAGAGGAACGTCCAGCGAGATCGCGGGCCTCACGAACATTTCGAGCCAGTCGTCGCTCAGGTTGCCGGAAGGATCCTCGTGTGGATTGCGATACAGAGAATCGTGGAAATCGAATCCGCCGAAGCCGGCGTCGAAGTCGAACGTCCACTCGCCCCAGTCCGGCAGGCCCTTGGTGCGCTCCTGCTTCTCTTCGCCAGCTTCCTGCGCAGCGACGTCGAGGGACGCGAGCGACAGGATCGTTGCCGCGAGCAACCTCCTCGCGAGTGCCACTTCCATATGAGCATCTCCCGCTCGTCGGTCGGGCAGCTTGCAGGCGCCATCACGCGGCAGCAATGGGCCGTAGGGACTATGCGCGGCTCATATCCGGCGGCGGTCGCCTTCGAGAGCAGATCCCTCGAAAACAGGATGCCGTCCAGCCTTCACAGGCTGCGCCGACTCTAGTTAGTCGTTCACAGGATTCCGGTGTGCGGGTGCAGCAAGCCTGCGCCGGGAAGTTCGAGTGCCGGGCGGCGGGTCACTCGCACTGGAAGTCGTCCGCGCCCACGGGCCGGCAGCCGTCGCCCCACTTGCCGGTCCGCCGCCAGTAGTCAGCCACACCGGCCTCGATCAACAGCCGCTTGAAATCCGGGTGCGCGCGTGCGTTCGAATACGGCGCGTTCCAGAACAACACGTACGCGTATTGGGCCATGGCGCGGTCCTGGAATCCGTCGATGGACTCCAGTGTCTTGCGCATCGCGGCCACCGCGAGATCGGCGTCGCCCAATGCGTCGGCCACGAACATGACGAATTCCGAGTCGCCTCCCATGCCGTGCACGGGATTCCCGAGTGACTTGCGCGCCAGCGCGAGCATCGCCGCACGGTCACCCAGCACGTCACCCAATTGCCGCAGAAACGCGGACGTGAAGCGACCCCTCCTCACCAGCTCGTCGTGGAGCGCGCGCAGTTCCGCAAGACCGCCGGGGCGCTTGCCCGCGAGCTGGCGGAAGAACGCGACG
Organism: Pseudomonadota bacterium; assembly: GCA_023433515.1. GTDB lineage: Bacteria > Pseudomonadota > Gammaproteobacteria > Steroidobacterales > Steroidobacteraceae > CADEED01. The sequence goes on along the minus strand of JAEZCN010000204.1, from coordinate 8,511 downwards.
AAGTGAGGCTCCGTCTGACTGCCCTGCAGTTTCAGTCCGCGCTGGTACTCGGCCTCCGCATCGTCGAAGCGGCGCGCCGCGGTGTAGTCGAACTGCAGGTCGCGTGACAGGAAGATGGCCGTCGGCTCGACCGCGCGCACCTGTTCGACCAGCGCGATCGTATCGTTCAGGTGTCCGACGGCGTAGATCATGTATGCATAGTCCCAGACTCGTTCCTTGGTCTGCGGGCCGGTGTCGGCGATTTCTTTCGCGAGGGCGATCGCTTCGGCACGTTTGCCTTCCCGCCACAACATGTTGGATCGGTCGCGTTTCGCGACCCAGCTCTCCGGCGCCGTCCGCGCGATACGCGCGCGGACCTCCGCCGCTTCCGCGCGCAATTTTTCGGCCTGCGTAACGTCGACGGCCTGCGCCATCGAGCTCAACGACTGCGCCAGCGCATCGAGGCACAGAATGCATCGCGAATCGAGCGCGACCATCTCGCGCGCGAGTTGCAGGCGCTCGCGACCATGCTCGAAGTCGAAGAGCTCCTGCATGACGGTGCCGCGCCAGCGCAGGAAACGCTCGTAGGCCTCGATGTTCGTAGTGCCGCCCTGCTCCCGGTTATACGTCGTCACGTCGAGCGTCACGCTCAGCGCCCGCGCCACGTCGCGCGAGATCTCGTCCTCCACCGCGAACACGTCGCGCAATTCCCGTGCGTAGGTCTTCGACCAGAGATGCGTTCCATCGTCCGTGCGAATGAGCTGCGCGGTGACCCGGAGCCGATCCCCTGCCTTGCGCACGCTGCCTTCGAGCAGGTGCGTGACCCCCAGCATCTGACCGATCACCCGCAGGTCTTCGTTCCTTCCTTTGAACGAGAAACTGGAAGAGCGCCCAACCACGCGGATCGCAGGCACCTGCGCGAGCTGATTGAGGATTTCTTCGGCGAGACCGTAGGCCAGATATTCCTGGTCGCGTGTCGCGGACAGATCGGCGAACGGCAGCACCGCCAGTGAGGGTTGATTCGTTACGGATGCGAGCCCGGGTCCCGCGTTCGAGTCACTCCGGATCAGCCACGAGATGCCGAGGATCAGGAAGGCGGCGGCAGCCGCCGCGGCAATGGCGACTCCGAACCCGGGACGCCGGGCCGGGTCCGCCTTCACTTCGAGATGAGGTGCCACCGGCGTTGCCGTCTCCGGCAGATCGAATCGGTAGCCAACTCCGTGCACGGTTCGAAGCAGGCGCGGATGCTGCGCATCCTCTCCCAGCGCCTGTCGCAGCATGCTCATGATCCGGTTCAGCACGCTCTGGGTCACATGCCGGTGACCCCAGACCGAATCGAGGATCTCGTCGCGGGTGAACACCCGCCCGGGCGAACCGATGAGCAGGACCAGTACCGCAAAAGCCTTGGGTTCCAGGGTCTGCTCGATGCCGCCGCGCGTCAGTCGCCGGCCTGCGAAGTCGACGACCACGTCGTCGAAAGCCAAGGTCTTCGTCACAGGTGGGGGAGGACCGGTCTCCGGGGTCATTCCCCGCTCCGCAAGTATATGTACAGGTCGCGACCGCGGACCGGGCTTCCCGGCGCTTTTCCTCATCAACCTGCGAAAAACCTCAGGGGTTCCTCAAGACCTGGAAGCGCGCGGCGACGGATGCTGGTCGCGCCGGATCGTCCGGCGCACGCAAGCGTGAGACCTCGTGAATACCACCGCCATCCGGAAATCCGCCATGAACCCGTCCAGGGATCCCGCGTTCAGATGGACCGGCCGGGTTTTCCACATTTCCGCGCTGGTCGGCCTCGGGATATTCGGCAGCTACATCCTGTTGCGGGCCTTCGGCGTCACGTTCGCGAACTTCCATCAATGGAGCAGCCTGCTTTCGGGGACTCCGCTGGAGCCCTCCGAGTGGATCGCGAGCATCGGCATCGGCATGCATTACTTCATGGGCGCCGTGCTGGTGCTCGCCTGGCCGATACTTTTTTCGGCAAGCATTCGCGCGCGCCATCCCCTCGTGCATCGCTGGACCGGTCGCGTCTACGTGACGGCCGGCCTGCTGGCGGGCGTCGGTGGGCTGTCATTCATCCTCGCGCACCGTACCGGCAGCTGGGATCACATCGCGTTCGCCATCTGGGGCGCAGTGATGATGCTGAGCGCCGTCATGGCCTACGTGCACGCCCGCGCGAGGCGATTCGATCTCCACCGCGCGTGGGCCATACGCCTGTTCGCGATGGTGCTCGGTTCGTGGATCTTCGATCTCGAGTTCCGGGCCTGGGAGGACCTCGCGGGCGGCGTCGGCATCGGCCAGAACGGAGCTCGCGGCTGGTTCGACTATGCGGTGGCGTATTTATTCTTCGTGCCCAACCTGCTGGTCGCCGAATTCTTCATCCGCAACAAACACCGGCGCGCGAACTGGGGGCGTTCGATGAAATGGTCGGCCCTGGCGGCGAGCGTATTCATCGCGGTCGTGTTCGTCTACTCGATCGCGGCGACGAGCGGAACGGAGACCGGCAAGTACGGCAGACACCTGGTCAAGCTGTTCGCAAGCCTGTGGCAGGGTGGATAGGCCTTCGGGCGTCCGGCGGCGCCGACATTCCGGAACAGGTATCTCGCGAGAACATTGCGGTGAGGCGCTTTTATATATGCTACCGACTTTCATAAGCGCGAAGCCGCCGCATGAACGACGCCTTGATGGATGTAGTGGTCTGTCCGCGACCGGGTTCCCTGATCGTCGAGCAGCGACCGATCCCTGTGCCAGGCCCGGGCGAGGTTCTCGTACGCGTGAGACGCGTCGGTGTGTGCGGCACGGACATGCACATCTTTCGCGGCGTCCAGCCGTACTTGTCCTACCCTCGCGTGATGGGCCACGAATTCTCGGGAGAGGTGGTCGAGTCGCCGGATGGATCGGCGCTGAAGCCGGGCGACCCGGTGTATGTCGTGCCCTACATTTCCTGCGGTGTGTGCGGCGCCTGTCGCAAGGGCCGTTCGAACTGCTGCACGTCCCTCTCGGTGCTGGGCGTGCACCGCGATGGCGGGCTGGCCCAATACGTTTGCGTGCCTGAAGGATTCGTTTTCTCCGCCCGCGGCATAACCCTCGAGGAAGCGGCCATGATCGAGTTCCTGGCGATCGGGGCGCACGCCGTGCGCCGCGCGGACGTCAGGCCGGGTCAACGTGTCGTGGTTTCCGGGAGCGGGCCGATCGGAATCGCCTGCGCGCTGTTTTCGAAGTTGCGCGGCGGCCAGGTGACCGTGATCGACTCGAGGCCGGAGCGCCTCGCCTTCTGTCACGACAAGCTCGGGATTCCGAACGTTCTCGCGCCCTCCGACGATCTTCCCGCGATACTGGCATCCCTCACGGAAGGCGAATTGTTCGACATCGTCTTCGATGCCACCGGCAATCCCCAGGCGATGGAGAACGGGTTCCGGTACGTCGCCCACGGCGGCACCTATGTCCTCGTCTCGGTGGTGAGCGCCGACATCAAGTTTTCCGATCCCGACTTCCACAAGCGCGAAATCACGCTCATGGGCAGCCGCAATGCGACGGCCGAGGATTTCGACCTCGTGCTCCAGAGCATGCGCGCCGGGAAGATCCCCACCGCCGCGCTGCGCACGCATCGTGCGCCGCTGCACGATCTTCCGGCGACGATCGCCCTGTGGTTGAAGCCGGAATCCGCGGTGATCAAGGCGATGGTCGAGTGCTGAGCGGCCTCCGATCGGCGAGAGCGGCGACTGGCCACTCCGTCCTTAGCGCGCTTGCTTTGACGTCGTAAACCGGATCTCGTCCGCGGCGAGGAACTCGCCGTTGCGCGGTCCGCTGAAGCGGATGGCCGCGATTCGCGACGCCTTCACATTGAGCGTCAGGAACGGGATGGGATCGCCCGGCGTGTTGCGGCCCGGCACGGCGTCGGCCGATGCCTGGTCGACGACCGCGCCGTTCTCGTCGAGCGCCTCGAGCAACGCCGGACAGCCGGTGGAGCCCCAGAACACGACGGTCACCGAAGAAACGCTCTTCGGAAACTTCGCGACCACCGGGATCGCCTGTTCGGTCGCCATCGCGTTCAAGATGCCCTTGCGGTTCGTGTCGATGTGCGGAAAGAACATCACGCGCCCGACCGCCTTGCTCCGCGTGGGCGGACCCGCCAGCTCGAAGGTGACGCCCTTCTCCGTCCACCGCGGCACGGGCTTGCCGATCTCGGTCTGCTCGAAGTCGATCACCACCTCCTCCGCGTACGCGGCGGAGGCGGCGCCGATCAGCATCGCGAGCAATGGAATCGCAATGCGGCGTTTCATGCCATCTCGAGCCCGCGCATCGTGCCGGTCGACGAGGCGAACTTGTCTTCTTCGAGACCCATGCGCTGGAGCATCGAAACGAACAGGTTCGGCAGTGGATAGTTCTGCGACTGGTCGAACGCGAGATGCTGGCCGTGGCGAAATCCGCCGCCCGCGAACAGCGTCGGCAGATTGATCGTCGAGTGCGCATTGGCGTCGCCGAGGTTCGAGCCGTAGAGGATCATCGTGCGATCCAGCAGCGTTTCCTCGCCCTCGCGCACGGCCTTCAATTCACCGAACAGTTTCGCGAGCAGCTTTATGTGCCACTCGTCCAGCACCTTGAGCTGGCCAAGCTTCTCGTCGGTTTTTCCGTGGTGAGAGAGATTGTGATAGCTGTCGGTGATGGTCTCGCCGGGAAGCGTGATGACCGGCGTCGCGACGCTGTTCAACATGAGCGTGACCGCGCGAGTCGAGTCGGTTTCGAACGCCAGACGCGTGAGGTCGTACATGGCCTTCACCTTGTCCATGTACTGCGCGGCATTGCCGATCTCGGTTGGCGCGGCGACCTTGACCACGGGCTTGGGTTTGCGCTCCCACTCGCGCGATTCCTGCAGCCGGTTCTCGAGGTCGCGCACGCTCGTGAAGTACTGTTCGAGCCGGGTGCGATCGCGCGCGCCGACGTCGCGCTGCAGCGTCTTCGCCTGTTCCGCCACCGTGTCGAGAATGCTGCGCCCGGTGTCGAGCTTGTGCACCTGCGCTTCGATCTGCTCGGGCGTGCCCTGCAGGAAGAGCTGGTTGAAGAGATCGACCGCGCTCTCTTCCGGCGGAATCGCAACGCCTGCGCCGGTCCATGAAAGACCGCGAACCGCGCCATTGACCGAGAGCGTGAGCGACGGGAATCGCGTCATCGTGCCGATGCGCTCGGCGACGAACTGGTCCAGTGAAATCGTGTTCCGGAACGAGCTGCTCGCCGGGTGCGGCGCGGCGGTCAGGAATGCGATGTCCGACGGGTGGCCACCATCGACGTTCGGGTGAGAGACACCACTGATCACGGTGAAGTCGTCGCGGTACGCCTCGAGTAGTTCGAGCAGCGGCGACAGCTCGTAATCGCGGCCCGTGCTCGTCGGGAAGAAGAGGTCCGGGCGCAGGCCGAGGTTGTTGCAGATGCCGAACATGCGGCGCGGTGTGGCGTCGCGCGTTACGGTCGCGGCGCGCACGACACGTGGATGCATCGCATCGAGGAACGGCAGCGCCATCGCGACGCCCGTGCCCTGCAGGAATCGGCGGCGCGACAGGGCGGGACGAGTGGCCATGAAGGGAGCGCGGGATTTGTTGGTCATCTGGGCACTGCTCCGTTCGACATCACTTTGACTGGAACAATTCGCTGTGGACGATTTCCTCGACCAGCGTCCGCACGCCGTACTGGCGCGCGCTGGCGCGTTCGAGGATCCGCTCGAGCTCGTCGCGGTCGGTGAAACGCACCGGCGCGCCGGTGCCGTAGACGATCAGCTGTTTCGCGAGATTGCGCGCGATCGACTTTTCGTCGCTCGCGATGAGCCGCTTGAAATCGTTGATGTCGCGGAACTCGCGCCCGTCGGGCAACTCGCCGGACGCGTCGACCGGCAGCCCGTAGTGATACGCGAAGGCCTGGCCGTTCAGGCCGAAGCCGGACACGGGCTTCACGTTGTCCGCGACGGCGCGGTAACGGTCGCGGCGCGCGCCCATCACGTCGAAACTCTCGAGCGCGAACCCCGGCGGATCCATCTTGATGTGGCAGGACGCGCAGCTCGGATGCTCGCGGTGTTTGGCGAGCTGCTGACGGATCGTCACTGCGCCGCGAATGTCCGGCTCGACGGCCTTCACGTTCGGCGGCGGCGGACGCGTCTCGATGCCGAAGATGCGCTCGGTGATCCAGTGGCCGCGCAGCACCGGCGAGGTCGTCGTGCCGTTCGCGGTGACCTTGAGCACGCTCGCCATCGTCATCAAACCACCGCGCTCGCTGCCTGCCGGCAGCGCGACGCGGCGCATCTTCGCACCCACGACGTCGGGAATGCCGTAGTGCCGGGCGAGTCGTTCGTTCAGGAACGTGAAATCCGATGCGACGACGTTGCGCGCCGGCAGATCCGCGCGCAGCAGTTCGGCGAAGAACAGCTGCGTCTCTTCCAGCGCGGCGGTCTTGAGCGGCTCGTCGAGTTCGTAGTCGTTGTAGATGGTCGCCGACGGCGACGTGTCGTCGATCTTGCGCAGGTCGAGCCAGTAGTCGGTGAACGCGTCGACGAAGCGGCGCGACCTGGGATCGGCGAGCAGCCGCGCCGTCTCGGCGCGCAGCACCTCGGGCTTGCGCAGCTCGCCACGCGCGGCGCGGGCGCGCAGCGCGGTGTCGGGCGTGGAGTTCCAGAGGAACAGCGACAGGCGCGTCGCGAGCGCCCAGTCGTCGAGCTTGCCGGGTTTCTCATCGACGTATACGTAGCCGGGCGACACCAGCACGCCCGTGTAGGCGGTGAGCATCGAGCGCGCGAAGCCCGAGCCCAGTGCGAACTCGCGCTTGAACAGTCCGAGGAACCGTTGCACTTCGGACTCGGCGACCGGACGCCGGTAAGCGGTTTCGATGAACTTGCGCAGCAACCGCTCGGCGTCCCGCTGCGGCGCCTTCGAGACGACTTCGACGTTCACGTTGACGACGGGACTGCGCAGGAATCCGAAAGGTCCCCCGAAGGAAGTCGCGCCGCCCACCGGCGGTGGCTTGTACGGCTCCACCCTCTCGAGCGGGACGCCGCCTTTTTCGCCTTCGCCGAGCTTGCGCATCGGCAGGTCGCCGAACAGTAGTTTGTAGCCGTTCGTGGCGCGTTCGTCGTCGAGCGGTCCCGTGATTTCCAGCCACTGCACCGCGTAGCCCGGCATGCCTTCCTTCGTCGCGAGCGGATTGACGTATTGCTCGTCGGTGCCGTTCACGCGCGTGCGGAACAGGCGCATTCCATCGGACTGGAGGGTCTCGCCCCCCGCGAGATCCGCCTCTATTTCTCCGACCGTCGGATCCGGCGTGAAGTCCATGACACCGACGGGACGCGTCTGGCCCGAGCTGCGAGCGTAGATGCCGATGGGCTCGTTGTCGCGGCCGCGCCAGATCTCGTCCGCGTTGGGACGATGCCAGACGGGCAGCCAGTAGACAGGCGCCTTCTCGTCGCCCTGCCCTTCGTAGAACCAGCGGCCGATGCCGCCGCCGCTCACCCAGATCGAGTAGCCCTTGAGCCGGATCTTGTAACGCCCCGCGGCCGGCGCGTTGAATCCCCAGCCGTACTGGCCCGCATCGCTGAAGATGCTGGCCACCTTGCCCACCGCCTCGCGATCGCGCGTCTCCGGGCTCGAGTTCGGCGCACGCCCCGCGCGTACATCGGGCTGCGCCTGCGAGTCGAGTACGGGGAACATGAGCCGGTCCGGCAACGTGCCGTTCTCACGCGGCATGTAGAAGCGCGGGCCGATGGCGTCGCGCGCGTAGATGCGCCGCGTCCCGGCCTTCGGCCGCTCGAACGCCGCCGACATCGCCTGGCGCATCGCGTAGTCCGCCGCGGTCAGGTAACGCTCCATCTGCACGAAGGAAACGTCGAGCGCCTCGCCACTCTTGTTGAAGCGATGCGCTTCGCCGTCGTGCGGTAGTTTGTCCCTGACCTGCGCCCATGGGACGTTCAACAGGTCGCGCAGCGCGTTTTCGTATTCGTAGCGGTTGAGCCGGCGCTGCATGGCGCGGCCTTCGCGCGCGGTGATGTCCTTCTCGAAGTTCGCGAGCGGGGTGGCGACGGTCTGCGTGAACGCGGCGATCTCCGCCTGCGTCGGACGCCTCTCGCGTTTCTTCGGCGGCATTTCTCCCGCCGCGACGCGATCGAGCATCCGCACCCACGTGGCGAAGTTGTCGTGATCGGCCGGCTCGAAATCCAGCATGCTCACGTCGAGGCCGCCATTCGCATCTTCGTAATGGCATTCGCCGCAGTACTTGTCGAAGAAGCCGGCGGACTCCTTCTTCACGTCGGCCAGCGCGACACCACACAGCAGGGCCGCCGCAACGCAGAAGCGCAGTGCGACGTCACGTGAGCGGCGCGGCATGGTCGATGAATCTTGCACGCCGGCGACGATACCAAATAGGCGCCGCGCGGCGGGTGGCTTGCGGAGTTTCATCCGTGTGATGACGGCGTGTTTGCCCGGGAACTGACGATTTCTCAGGCGACTACCTCGGCGAATGTCTGGAATCCCGGCGGGCCGCGCAGCGTGGACTCGATGG
>JAEZCN010000098.1 GCA_023433515.1 Pseudomonadota bacterium | reverse complement strand
ACACGCCGGACGACACGATCAAGATCGCCGTCACGATGATCGGTCATGCCGGGGAGTTCGAGCAGCTTCGACTGACGGACTTGCGCTGGCAATACGGCCCGTTTCCGAAGAAATTCGCGAAGACTGTCTACTACGATCCGCGCGAAGAAGGTTCGGTGATCGCAACCACCAGGGACGGCGTGAACCTGGTCCTTCGCCCGTCGCTCGGCCGTCCGACCAGCCGCAATTGCGACGGCGGCGCCGGCGGCCCCGAAGTGCTTCGGCCGGTTTTCGTCACCCAAAGGGTTACCGCCAGTGGACAGCTCTCGGTGGATCCGCACCAGATCCTCGCGCAGCTCCCCATCAACGAGCTTGCTTTCTGCCAGTCGGCCGAATCACGCCTCTACGCGAGCTTCGCCCAGAACTACCTGATGACCTATTTCCCCGCCGCTTACCCGCGCTGGTTCCTGCAGGGGTTCGGCGAGCTGTTCGCGACGATGAGAGCCGGCGACAACTTCGTGGAATACGGCCAACGTCCGCCCGGCTTCTTCCAGGTCATGGAGCATTACCGGAACATCGCTTATCCGATCACTGACATCCTGAACGGTCGTTATCTTTCCGGTAGCGGTCGGGCCTGGACGCCCTATCACGCCTGGCGACTGGTCCATCTACTGTATTTCTCGGACGAGTGGAAACCGCGGTTGCAGAGTTACCTGGGCGCCATCGCGCGCGGTGACGATCTGCAAAGCGCCGCGAAAGTCTTCGGCGATCCGGCCGAGCTCAAGAAGGCCGTGACCGCTTACAAGGGACGCAAGTTGCAATACGAACGGATCGACTTCCCGGCCGATCGCGCCCCGGAACCGTTCGTTCGCCGCCTGACCCGGGCGGAGGCTGGCCTGATCCGCGGCCGGCTCGAACTCGGGGCGCGGATCGAGGTGCCTGCCGAGGATGCAGATGGCCGCGCGCGCTCGGCGGCACTCGAGCGACGCGCGGAGTGGCTCGATCGGCTACGCGGCAATGCGAGTCAATACCCCAACCTGATCGAACACCAGTTGCTGTTGGCCGAGGCCGAGTGCCGCGCCGGCAATCCGCAGGAGTGCCTCGAGGCCGCCGAACGGGCGATTGCACAAACGCAAAGGGAAAAAGCGTCGGAGATGTGGAAAGGCACGGCGCTGGTGTGGAAAGGAACGGCACTCGCGCAGCTCGCCGCGCGCGCGCCAGCCGACGAGCGTCAGCGCCCGCTCAAGGAAGCGAGAAGTTACATCGTGCAGGCCAACCGACTGGAACTGGAAGGCATCCTGCCGCTCATCGCTTACTTCAACAGCTTCGACGTGGCCGGGGAGGAAGCGCCGGACATCGCCGTCGAGGGGATGGCCAGGATCGTTGCTTCTTCGCCCGCCGCGCCCAGTCCGCGACTGAAGCTCGGTGAGGAATTCATCAAGCGCGACTTCCAAGACGCCGCGCGCGAAACGCTTCTGCCGGTCGCCAACGGGGCGTTCAAATCGCCCGAACAGCCGGCCGCCGCCGCATTGCTTCCGAAGGCGAAAGCGACCGCGCCCGGGAGTTGATGCTCGCCGTCACTCCCGGCTGGCAGTCTTAAATGCGCCGGGGACACTATCTACCGCGAAGCGGTTCGCCGGGGCTGGATCTCAGAAGCTGATCGGCTCCGGCGCGCCGCTCAGTTTGCGCAGGTGATCGAAGGCCTTGAAGAGCTGCGTGTTCGGAGCATCGTGCATGGCGCGATGGTCGGTCCCCGCGAGATCCACGTTGAACGGGATCCACACCTGCGGGACCTCTGTCAGTTCGCCATTCGTCTTGACCTTGATCAGGTTCTTGCGATTGACCGCCTTGAAGATCAGGAACAGCGGTCCGCCGCCTTCCGAGGCCGCGGCATATTCGACCATGCCTATGCTGTTGTAAACGCCGGCGGCGAGTTCCTCGATGTCCTTGAAGTCGAACGCGACGTCCACGTTTTCATCCTTGACCACGTTGCGGGGCGAGATGCCACCTGCGGATACCTCGTTGTCCCACCTGACGTGACGGAAGGTGACTCTCACCTTGGATCCGTCGAACGTGTAGTTGATGTCGGTGATGTCGCCACCCGCGTTCAGGAATATCCGGTTCTCGAAGTTATGCGTGAGCACGTACTCGATGTTCTTCGGATGATTGGCCTGGATGTAATCGATGGTCTGCTCCATCGTGGGCTTGCCGCCCTGGGCGAAAGCCAGCGAAGAGGCGAGCAGCAGCGACAGGGACGCGAGCATCTTCTTCATCGGGTTCAACCGTCATTCGACATGGGATGCGTAATCCTAAGAACGCGGTCCGCGCGTCGTGGTGAACCCGGTCGCAGTCTCGCGACCGGCGCTTGGGTACGCTTTCAACATGAGATCCATCACTCGAACTCTTCTGCTACTTTCCCTGTGCGCCTCGTTCGCGCTCGGCACCGCGCACGCTCAGCAACAGAACACGGTGTACCGCTACTGTTACGTGGGCAAGCCGCCGTATGGAGCCGTGGTGTTTTTCTCCGAGGCATTCGCGGTGGACATCGGCGTCTACACCGTGGGCATCCAGAACTCTTTCCACAGTTACATCAGCGCGCGGCACGATCCGGACACGATGGCCGGTGGGCAGTGCATGGGTCCGTACGACTCGCGCCGGGAAGCCGAGGATGCGCTCAACGATCACATCGCCGAGAGCCGCCGCGACGGTAAGCAGGTCGTGCTGACCTGGTGGCGGTATAGCGGCGCGTAGCTCGCGCCGGCACCGCCGGAATTCACGCGCTCATCGGGCCTGCGACTCCTGTTCGCTCGGAGACAGGTTAGCCGCGAGCAACTCGTCGAGCTGCTCGAACTGCTCGGGGAACGCGCCCGTGCTATCGGACGCGATGGCGTTGTCGAGCGCTTCCTTCGACGGATAGAGGTCGCACACGACGACCCGCGTCTTGCCGCGGATTTCTTCGAAGGTCACGGTTGTGATGTTGCCGTCCGGACTCTCTTCGTTCGTCCAGGAGAGGCGCGAGTCGGGTATCACCTCGAGATACCTGCCGAAAAACGCCACGGGTTCCGGGTCGGCGGCGAATACCAGGCGGTACTTGCCCTCGACTCGAACGTCCATCTCGCAGGAAAGCAGGTTCAGGCCGATCGATTTCGGCACCCACCAGCGCTTGAACAGTTCGGGCTTCGTCCACGCTTCGAACACGATGCGGGCCGGCGCATTGAAGTTTCGCGTGACGACGAGCTCCCGATCGGACTTCCGCTCCGCGGTCGTGCGCTCCTTCACGGGGGCGGCCTCACTTTCTCTTCTTGCGTCCATCGGCCTTCTCCTTGCGTTTCATTTCCTCGATCACCTTGTCCAGCTCGTCGAAGCGTGCGGCCCAGAGCTGCCGATACTTCTCGATCCACATGGCTTCCTCCTCCAGGCGGCACGCGCCGAGCCTGCAGGTCCGCACGCGACCGATCTTTTCCGTTGCGACGAGCCCGGCATCCTCGAGGACGCCGACATGTTTCTTCATGCCCGTGAGGGTCATGCCGAACTTGTCGGCGAGCTCCGTGATCGAGGCGTTCCCGCGCGCGAGTTGTTCGAGGACGCCGCGGCGGGTGACGTCCGAGAGGGCCGCGAACGAGGCGTTGAAATGGGTATCTGTATACTGAACCATCTGGTTCAGTATGGGAACACATCGCCAGACGGCATGCAAGCGGCGCGGGCCTCCCGTCGCGACCGCGTCCCCGGTTCGGGCCGGTAGACTAGCGGCCATGCGCAACAGGAAATATCGAGCCGGGGTCGTGGCCACTGGCGCCTGGATCTGGCTGATGCTCGCGGGCAACTGCATCGCTGCCGACATGAGGTTCGACAACCCGTTGCTGCCGCAACGCGCGGACCCGCACGCGATGCTGCATTCCGACGGTCAGTACTACTTCACGGCCACCGTTCCCGAATACGACCGCATCGAGCTGCGGCGTACGCGCGACCTCAACCGGCTCTCGACCGCGGAGACCAAGGTAGTTTGGCGCAAGCACGAGTCGGGCGAGATGAGCCACCACATCTGGGCGCCCGAGATCCATCACATCGACGGCAGGTGGTACATCTATTTCACCGCGAGCCGCGCGGACGCGATCTGGGAGATCCGTCCGTACGTGCTCATGAACGAATCGGCGGATCCGTTCCAGGGCGAATGGAAGGAGCTGGGCCGCATCGACACGGGATGGGAAAGCTTCTCGCTCGACGGCACGACGTTTGTCCACGGCGGCACTCGCTACTTCGCGTGGACCCAGCGCGGCCGCGCGCCGGAAGAGGGCAAGGGCACCAACATCTACATCGCGCGCATGGACTCGCCGACCTCCATTACTGGCCGCGTGGCGCTGCTCACGAAGCCGGAATATGAATGGGAGACTCGCAAGTACGAGGTCAACGAAGGCCCGGCGGTGATCGTGCGCAACGGGCGCGTCTTCATGACGTATTCGGCGAGCGCGACGAACCACAACTACTGCGTCGGGCTGCTCACCGCTTCCGCGGACGCGGATCTGCTCGACCCGGCGTCGTGGAAGAAATCGCCGCAGCCGATATTCGCGAGCAGCGAGGCCAACGGTATCTACGGCCCCGGCCACAACAGCTTCACGACTATGCCCGACGGCAAGACGGATCTGTTCGTGTATCACGCGCGCGATTACCAGGAGATTCAGGGCAACGAGCTACAGGATCCCAACCGCGCGACGCGTGTGCAGGTGTTGAAGTGGAATTCTGACGGCACGCCGCACTTCGGCGAGCCCGGGCCGGATTCGCGCGGACGGAGCGCTTCATCATCCAACTAAAACGACTCGCCAATGGGTGATCGCTAGAAAGCTGACCCAGCGATTTCTCACCCGGCACCGACCAGCGCGGACTACTTGCCGGTGGCGATTGGCTTTCGTTGCTCGAACAGCAGCACGCGAGGATGCGGGCCGGGGTGGCTCTTCGCGTCCGGGAACAAGCCGGTTCCTTCGTACTTGTTCTGTCCGCCCAGGCTCGCGAACATGAGGTCCATGCGCATCGCGCCGGCGAGGATGTCGGGCGCGCCGTCGCCGTTCACGTCGACGATCTGCAGCGTGGTGAGTCCGGCGGGGCGATTGCTGATCGGATGCGGCGTGAAGCGCTGACGGCCGTCGTTCTCGAACCAGACCAGCGCGTAATGGCCGGGCTCGTTCCAGTACGTCACCCAACTACTCGCCACGACGTCGAGGTCGCCATCGCCGTCCAGGTCGGCCGCCTCAGCGTCCGAAGCGCCGTAGAACCTGCCGATGTCGTGATAACGGAACGCGCCCTTGCCGTCGTTCTCCACCCACTGCACACCGTGATAGGGCTTGGGATCGGTGTGCAGATCGAACGCATCACCGTTGGAGAACAGGATGTCGACGTCGCCGTCGCGATCGAGATCGACGACTTTCATGCTGGTGGAGCCGAACATCGGGTGCGGCGCGCGCATCAGGATGCGTGTCTCGAACTTCCCGTCCCCCGAGGCCATGAACGCGACGAGCATTTCGTGTTCCTGCGCGACCAGGCTCACGAGATCCAGCTTGCCGTCGCCATCGATGTCGGCGGGCGTGACGTTCAGCGCGCCGCTCAGTTGCAGCAGCGTGTGCCGCTCGTATTTGCCCGCGCCCGCGTTCTCGAGCCAGAAGATGGAGCCACGATCCGCGCCGCCGAACTCCGCCACGGCGATGTCGAGATCACCGTCACCATCGAGGTCGAGCGCGCGTGCGTCGCTCACGCGATGCAACTTCTCCTGCAGGATCTCCTTCGCGAACTTGCCGGTCTTGTCCTGGCGCAGCAGGACTATCTTCCCGGCCAGCGCGCCGACGGGTGGCATCAGCCCGAGATCCGCGACCAGGATGTCGAGGTCGCCATCCGCGTCGAAGTCGATCGTCTGCGTTCGAATCGGGATGTCGATGGGAGCCAGCGGGGTCTCGCGCCAGGACTGGCCGGTGCGATCGAGCAGTGAAAGCTTCTTCTGCGCACCGTCGCTGACCAGGAATTGCGGACGCGCCTCGCGCGCAAGCGCGACCGCGGCAACGTCGAGAATCATCGGCAGCGCGGCGGGTGCGCCGACATCGCGGCGCACGAATTCGATCGAGGGGTGGCCGCGTTCCAGGATGGGCAGCCTGGGCAGCTTCTCCGGGCTGCTGCCGTAATACAGCGCCGAGATGTCGCGCACGACGTCCGGCGGAATCACCTCTTTTCCGGCGCGCTGTCGCGCGATTTCCGCCATCGTATTGATGAGCTTGGGCCACGTATCGCGCGGCATGACGTCGGGCCGCGGCGCGGGATGACAGGAACCGCAATGCTGCTCGACCAGCGAAACGATTTCTTCGACCGTCCGGTGTGGAGTTTCGGCAAACGCGCCCGGGCAGTTCAGTCCGAAGCACAAGAGGGACGCTGCGGACAGGGACCGGACACGGGCGGGAAGTGAGCTCATCGGTGCGCAGAGTGTAATGCGCGCCGCACCTAGGACCATGGTCCCACGCAAGTTTCGCGACAACTCTGTCTAAGTACGGCGTATCCAGTCTCGCGAGGAGCCACCCATGAAGGTGTCGCAACCAGATCCGTACCGTGCATTGCGCGGCGCCGCGCTGGCTGTATCGCTGCTGGCGCTCGGATGCGCCACGTCGGCGCCACCGGTGCAGTCGATGAAGGATCCGAACGCCAATTTCAGCGCGTTCGCCACGTTCGCGTGGCAAGGCCGGGACGCCGCCGGGGCGCAGCCGGTTTCCATTCTCGACAACGACATCCGCGCGGCGATCGCGAACGAGCTGCAGCAGAAGGGCTACGCCGAGGCGAAGGCGGGCGCCGACGCCGATCTGGTATTGCACTTCGAAACCGCCGCCGCGGACACGACGCGGTCGAACCCGGTGCGCGTCGGCGTCGGGATGGGAAGTATCGGCGCGCGCGGCGGGGCGAGCGTCGGCGTCAGCAGCCCTTCGTCGACGAACGTGCGCGAGGGCACGCTGATCCTGCGCGCGGTCGACCCGGCGCGAAACACCGAGGTCTGGAATGGGCGAGTGTCGCGCCAGCTCGGGCGGGGCGGACCGCCGGACCAGGCGCTGATCGACAGCGCGGTGAGCGACCTGCTGCGGGAATTCCCCGCGCGCTCGTACTCGCCAAAGTAGATAGAGGGGGAGCGGGCGCGCCGTCCCCCTCCAGGCTCACTGCACCCGTTCGCCGCCGTCGACTCCCCCGCGCCAGGCCCCGGTCTCCTGTCCGCGGTTTTCGATGAATTCCTTGAAATCCCGGACGCTGTGCTCCACGCGCGCGGAAAAGATGCCGAGCGCGTCACCGATGTTCTCGACGGTGTCCTCCGGCTCGTAGGCCATCGTGAGCCGGACTCGCGTGCGATCGGGACCCAGCGGCTCGAACCGCACGGTGCCGGCGTTGCGCGCACCCGACGTGCTCCTCCATGAAATACGCCGGTCCGGGTCCTGCTCGGTTATTTCGGCGTCCCATTCCTTTTCCTTGCCCCAGATTTCCGCGCGCCAGTGCAGGTGCGTGTCGTCGAGCTGACGAACCTCCTTGACGCCGTCCATGAATTCGGGGAACTCCTCGAACTGCGTCCACTGGTTGTAAACAGTGCTCAACGGACGCTCCACCTCAACCGTTTTTTCAACTTGCTCCATGTGTTTTCTCCTCGCGATTGCGACGGTCAGAGTGCGGCCACGGGGCCGCGTCGCGCAGCGGGACCCGATCCCTACGGGCCGTCGGACACTTCATCGGATCGCGAACGCATCGACCGCACGCGGGCGTGCGCATCGGCCGAAGGTCGGCTCCCACGGATCACCGTTCCGTTGATCGATAGCAACGGCCCCGCCGCCATGTTCTGCTGGGAGCGTCATCGATTACGGGAGTACATCGTGGAAACCCACAGCTTCGACGAACCTGTTTCCTCCGAGCCGGGAGGAGCGGCGCAACTCCGGCAACGTGCATCCGACATCGGCCGCAAGGCCGCGGCGGCTGTCGACGGCAAGCGTGGCGCGGTCGCGAGCGGTATCGAATCCGCGGCGTCGACCCTGCGCGACAAGACAGAATCCACGAGCGGCAAGGTAGCTAGGGCGGCCCGTTCCACCGCCGACGCGCTGGAAACGACGGCCGACTACGTGCGCGAACAGGACGTGCGGGGAATGCTCTCGGACGTCGGGCGCGGCGTGAGGAGACATCCGGGCGCCACGCTGCTCACGGCCGCGGCCGTCGGCTTCCTGCTGGCACGCACGCTGTCACGCCGCTGAGCGCGGAGGCCGCCATGAACAACGAACGCTCCATATCCGCCGTGCTGCACGACATCGTCGGGAACGTGCAGAACATCGTCCGTTCCGAGATCCGGCTCGCGAAAACCGAAGCCACGGAAGAACTCGGCAAGGCGCGCTCGGCGAGCGTGATGCTCGCGGTGGGCGCGTTCCTGCTGCTGCTCAGCGCGATCTTCCTGCTGCTGTCGGCCGTTCATGCCCTGAGCCTCGTCATGGAGGAATGGGCGGCGGCGCTGACCGTGGGCGCCGTCGTGGGCGTGATCGCGGCGTTCTGCTGCGGCGCCGGAATCCGGCGATTCAGGAGCGTGCGTGCCGTGCCGAAGACCACCACCACCATCAAGGAAAATGTGGAATGGGCCAGACATCCGACCAGATAAGCAGCGACATTCATCAGACCCGCGCGGAGCTCAAATCGAATCTGCGTGAGCTGGAGACCCGCGTGAAGACCGCGACGGACTGGCGCGTGCAATTCGACAGGCACCCGGCCGTGATGGCGACTGCCGCGCTGCTCGGCGGCGCCTTGTTGTCAGTGCTGATCCGGCGGCATTGAGCTGGCGATCAGTGGACTTCCATGCAGGCGCCAACCCACTCGCGCAGCGATCCGTCCACGTTGCGAATCGGCGTCGCACGAATGATGCACGGGCGGTAGTCCTTGCTCTGCGCATGCCAGATGCGCGCGCGGTGTTCGTAGGGCCGCGCTTCGAAGCAGGCCGCGGCCCACGACACCTGGATGTCGCTGCGATCTTCGGGATGGATCGCGTCCAGCCAGCCGTAGCCGGCATGTGCATCCCAGGTCTGCCCGGTGTAGTTCTCCCAGGCCGGCTGCAGTTCCTCGAACGCGCCGTCGCCGCGCGCCTGCCAGGGAACGTCGGTGAGTAGTTGGGTCAACGTGCGCGAGCGCTCCTCGCGCCGGCGCAGGTCCTCTTCGCGGCCCCCTCGTTCGATCAGGTCGGCGGTGATCCTGCACAGGATGTCGAACAGGCGCAGGTCGCGCTCGGAAGGTTCGTGCCGTTCCTTCCAGTGCGTGGATATCATCCCGACCAGCCTGCCACTGCGCGAAACGAGCGGAGTGGATTGCGTCGCGCGGATGCCGGGCTCGAGGTAGACGTCGAGATCCTTCTCGCGGAAGGGCGGATCGGCCTTTTCGACATCCGGAACGACGACGCGCCGCATCGCGCGGAATGCGCGTCCGTAGTTGCAGGCCGAATCCACGCGGACCCACGACCACAGCTCGGCGGCTTCCGGGCTGAATCCACGGTTGGTCAGCAGCTTGAACTCGCCGCGCGGGCCGACGAGCGGATAGAGCTCGTGCATGCCCGCGAAATCGGCGCTCATGATGAGCATCGCGGCGTCGATGATCTTCTCGTAGAGGCCCGCGAGGTCGACTTCGTGTGCGATCTCGACGCTGAGCGCCTGCAACGACTGCGTCGCGGCGAGTTCGGCCGCCAATGCGGCGTCGGTGCGGGCACGCTGAATCGCGAAACCGAGCTGGCGCGCGATGGTGAGCGCGACGGCGAGATCCTCGTCGGTGAGCGCGTGCGGCTGGCGGAAATACGCCATGAACTTGCCGATGAGCGCGCCTTCTGAAACCAACGGGATGAAAGCCGCGGCGCGAATACCTTCGCCGAGGATGGTTTCCTTGAGCGGTGGATCGAGGTCGGCGGCGGCGATGTCGGGAATCCCGATTGGCGCCGGATCCTTCGCGTCCCTCGTCCACGGAGAATGTCCGGAGACGGCGGCACGGTAGTCAGTCGACAGTCCGTGCCATGCGACGAATTGCATGATGCCGCGTTCATCGAACAGCAGGATCGAGGAACGGTCGCAATCGAGGGCGGCTTCGATCGCCGCGAGAGCGGCGGCGTGAATCTCGTCCAGTGACTTCGCGCACGCGAGGCGTTCACTGAGCAGGTACAACGCGTCGCGCTGCCGATTGGCCGCGACGAGTTGCGTGAGCGGTGCGATTTCGGCGGACGTTACACCCGCGGACGCGGGAAACGAGAGCAGATTCGAATTCGCGCTCATGACGAACGGGTGCGAGTTGTGGGTAGGTCCTAGTCTAGCTCCAGTCCACGCGAATTGACTCCGTCCAGCGGCACCCGCGACGCTGTCGGACGAGTCTTACGCCCGTCTAGTTAGGGGGGCTGTATATTGGGGCCGCGCGCACCGGGGCGGGCGCGCTCACGAAGCCTCCGGGAAACGAAATGAAGACTCCTTCCGCCCCGCCTCGTCGAGCGTCCGGCCTGCGTGCCCTGGCGGCAAACGTCGTCCCGACGGTCTGCGGCAGCGGCCTCGCGGTCGGCGCGATGTTCTTCCTCGCCTCCCTCACTCCAGGTCTCGTTCCGCGCTCGGCCTCGGCCCAGGCCCTGCTGTCCGGTGCCTGCCTGGCCGTTGGATACGGGTTCGGCGTGATGCTGCGCGGCTTGTGGAATTACCTCGAATTGCCGGTGCCGCGCGCGGCAAGGGACGGCCGGGCGCGAAAGGCGGTCCTGGTGGTGAGTGCCACCCTCTTTCTGGTCGCGTTGTGGCGCGGCCAGGCCTGGAACGACGTCATTACCAGGCTCATGCACCTGCCGCCGACCGGTGCATCGCGCGCACTGGTCGTCGGAACGGGAGCGCTGCTGGTCGCGTTGCTGCTGATGGCCCTGGGCCGTGGCGCGGCGCGCCTCGTAAGCTGGGCAACCGCGGTCGCGGCGCGGCGCCTGCCGCGGCGGTTCGCCAACCTGCTCGGCGGGGTCATTGCGGGACTGCTGCTGATCGGCCTGGTCAACGGCGTGATCATCCGCACCGTGCTCAA
Source organism: Pseudomonadota bacterium (assembly GCA_023433515.1). Taxonomy (GTDB): domain Bacteria; phylum Pseudomonadota; class Gammaproteobacteria; order Steroidobacterales; family Steroidobacteraceae; genus CADEED01. Next base: position 26,515 of record JAEZCN010000098.1, on the reverse strand, counting down.
CGGGCTCGACAGCTCGTACCGGGCGGCGGACGAGCTGATTCCACCCGACAAGGTCGCGCCGAGCGAGCCCGAACGTCCCGGCAGTCCGCAGTCGCTGGTCGCGTGGAACGAGCTCGGCAACATGGGCCGTCGCTTCGTTGCCGGGACACCCACGGCGGAAGCGCTCCGCGAACTCGCCGGGCCGGGCGCGAAAACACCGCTGCGCGTGTACGCGGGACTCCCGGCCGCGGGTTCGCCCGAGGAGCGCGCGCGCCTCGCACTCGCGGAGCTCAAACGGGTCGATGGCTTTTCGCGCGCGGCGCTGCTGATCATCACGCCGACCGGGACGGGTTGGGTGGATCCGGCCGCGATCGATTCGATCGAATACCTCTACCGCGGGGACATCGCCAGCGTCGCGGTGCAGTACTCCTATCTATCCAGTCCGCTGACGCTGCTCGTCGATCCCGAGACCGGCGCGGTGACGGCGCGTGCGCTGTTCCGCGAGGTCTACGGCCACTGGCGCACGCTGCCGCCCGACCGGCGGCCGAAGCTCTATCTGCACGGCTTGAGCCTGGGCGCGTTCAACTCCGAGCGTTCCTTCGACATGTTCGAGCTGCTCGGCGATCCGGTGGACGGCGCGTTGTGGAGCGGGCCGCCGTTCGCGTCCACGCACTGGCGCGCGGTGACCGACGCGCGCAATCCAGGCACGCCGATCTGGCGCCCGCAGTTCCGCGACGACGCCTTCGTGCGTTTCATGAACCAGCATGGCCCGGGCACGCCGCACGATACCCCGTGGGGGCCGATGCGCATCGTGTACCTGCAGTACGCGAGCGACGCGATCACCTTCTTCGATCCACGCGGCTTCTTCCGCAAACCCGCGTGGCTCGAGGAGCCGCGCGGACCCGACGTGTCCGCGCACATGCGCTGGATCCCGGTGGTGACGATGATGCAGACCGCGCTCGACATGCCCCTGTCGATGGATGCGCCGATGGGCTTCGGCCATGTCTATTCTCCCGCGCACTATGTCGCCGCGTGGCTCGAGGTCACCGGCCTCGACGACTGGGAGCCCGAGGCTGTCGCGCGATTGCAGCGTTTCCTCGATCAGCGGCAGTTGCGGCGCGCTGAAGATCCGGGCGGAGGATGAAGGACGCGGCGTGAGCGCGGTCCTACACCCATTGCAGCGTGACGTAATGGGTATCGCACCGCATGATGCGAGTGCGTGTGCAGGGCAGGGGAGTGCGCCGTTGGATCGTCACCTCGCAGACTGGACCTCGATTGTCGGGGCGCCGCATACGCCGGAGGCGATTGCGGAGCGGCTCAAGCTCGCGCTCGACGCGGGCGAGCTCGGCGACTGGAGTTGGGACGCACGCTCGGATGTCGTGACGATCAGCCGCCGCACGGCCGAGATGTTCGGCGTTCCGCACGAGCCGACCACGTGGGCCGCATTGCGCGACCTGCTGCATCCGGACGATCGCGAGCGCGCGCGTCACGCGGTCGAAGAAGCGATCGCCAACCGGTCGCAATACGACATCGAATATCGCGTGAATCGTCCGGACGGCGAGATGTGCTGGGTCGCGGCGCGCGGCGCCGTCCATGCGAGCCGTGACGAAGTGGTCGGCATGGTGGGTGTCATTCATGACATCACCGAGCGCAAGTTCGCCGAATCCGCGCTGCGCGAGGAAACGCGCGCGCTCGAGACTCTGAACCGCACGGCCATCGCGCTCTCGTCCACGCTCGACATCGAATCGCTGCTGCAGACCGTCACCGACGCGGCCACGAAGGTGTGCGGCGCGCAGTTCGGCGCGTTCTTCTACAACACGCATGACGAGAACGGCGGCGCCTATCAGCTCTACGCGCTATCCGGCGCGCCGCGCGCGGCGTTCGACAAGTTCGGCCATCCGCGCGCGACGCCGATATTCGCGCCCACGTTCAACGGCGAGGGCGTCATCCGCCTCGACGACGTGCTCGCGGATCCTCGCTACGGCAACTGGCCGCCGCATCACGGCATGCCGCAGGGCCATCTGCCGGTGAGGAGTTACCTCGCGGTGCCGGTGCGCTCCCGGAGCAACGAGATTTTCGGCGGCCTGTTCTTCGGTCACCCGGAAGTCGGCGTCTTCACGAACCGCTCGGAAAGACTGGTCGCGGTCATGGCGGCGCAGGCGGCCGCGGCGATCGACAACGCGCGCCTGTACGAGAGCACGCGCAGGGCCGCGGAGAACGAGAAGCTGGCGCGCTCACAGGCCGAACAGGCGAGCAAGCAGAAGGACGAATTCCTGGCGACGCTCTCGCACGAACTGCGCACGCCGCTCAACGCGATCCTCGGCTGGGCGCAGGTGCTGCGGCGCAATTCGGACAACCTCGGGAAGATCCACAAGCAGGGCATCGAGATCATCGAGCGCAACACGCGCCTCCAGACGCAGCTCATCGAAGATCTGCTCGACATGAGCCGCATCACGAGCGGCAAGATGCAGCTCGACGTGCAGACGATCATGCCGACGACGTTCGTCCAGGCCGCCATCGACACCGTGCAGCCGGCGGCGGACGCGAAGGGCATACGGCTGATCCGCATCATCGATCACTCGGCTGGACCGGTCTCGGGCGACCCGGGCCGGCTGCAGCAGGTGTTGTGGAACCTGCTCTCCAACGCGATCAAGTTCACGCCGAAGGAAGGCCGCGTGAGTGTGCTGCTCGAGCGCGTGAACTCGCACATCGAGATTTCGGTCGCGGACAGTGGCATTGGCATCAAGCCCGAATTCCAGTCGCAGGTGTTCGACCGCTTCCAGCAGGGCGACGCGTCGATCACGCGCCAACACGGCGGCCTCGGCCTTGGCCTGTCCATCGTGAAGAATCTGGTCGAGCTGCACGGCGGCTCCGTGCAAGTGCACAGCCCGGGCGAGAACAAGGGCTCGACTTTCAGCGTGCACCTGCCGCTCGCCGTCGTGCGTTCCGCGGCGCAAACGGCGGAGCGCGTGCATCCGGCCAGCGCGCCGCCGCCGCTCACGAACTTCGCGATGCCGGATCTTTCCGGCCTGCGCGTGCTGGTGGTCGAGGACGAGCCCGACGCGCGCGCCCTCATCGACCACGTGTTGAGCGATTGCGGCGCGTCGGTGCTCGCGGCGTCCCGCGCGACCGAGGCACTGGCCACGCTCGAGACGGAGCCGGTCGACGTGATCGTCAGCGACATCGGTTTGCCCGAAATCGACGGATACGTGTTCCTGCGGCGGGCCCGTTCGTTGTTGCAGAAGCAGGAACGGCGCATCCCCGCGATCGCGCTCACCGCCTTCGCGCGGTCGGAGGACCGGACCCGCGCGCTGCATGCGGGTTTCCTGGTTCACGTCGCGAAACCGGTGGAGCCGACCGAGCTGGCCGCGACCGTGGCGAGCGTGGCCGGGCGGTCGATGGGCGCCTAGTTAGTCGGGTCCGGCTGCGGCCGCTGTTGTCGGCGTCGCGCTGACGGACGATTCCTCGCCGCATACCGTGTCGCCGCGTGTTGTTTCGCGGCCCGTCACGGACGCATGCTCGACGGATGCGCGCGATCCGCTTCGTCGGGCCCGGAAAATCCGCCGAGCTGGCCGAGGTCCCCCGGCCGTCGCCCGGTCCGGGCGAAGTGCTCGTGAAGATCGCAGGCGCGGGCGTGTGTCATTCCGACCTGCACATCCTCGAGCAGGACATGGGTTTCAAGGCGCCTTTCACGCTCGGTCACGAGAACGCCGGCTACATCGCCGCGCTCGGCCAGGGCGTCACGCACTGGAAGGAGGGTGACGCGGTGCTCGTCTACGGGCCGTGGGGCTGTGGGCGCTGCCGGACTTGCCAGACCTCGGCGGAAAACTACTGCGAGAACCATGCGTCCATCCCGACGTATGGCGGCGGGCTCGGGTCGGATGGCGGCATGGCCGAGTTCATGCTCGTGCCTTCGGCGCGGCTGCTGTTGCCGCTCGGGAAGCTGGACCCGGTGGCTGCGGCGCCGTTGTCCGATGCCGCGCTGACTCCGTATCACGCGATCAAGTCGTCGATGCCGTGGTTGACCACGGATGCCTCGGTGCTCGTGATCGGCGTCGGCGGACTCGGGCACATGGCAGTGCAGATCCTGCGCGCCACCTGCGCCTCGAGCCTCATCGCGGCGGACATCGACGATGCGAAGCTCGAGCTCGCGCGCAAACACGGCGCGATGCACACGATCGACACGCGCGCCGCGGACGCGGCCGCGGAGTCGATCGCGTCGCTGGTCGGGCCGCGCGGCGTGACCGTCGTGCTCGATTTCGTCGGCGCGCAGGCAACCGTCGATCTCGCGGTGCGCGTGGTCGGGCGCAACAGTCGCATCTCGGTGGTCGGACTCGCGGGTGGCGTCGTGCACTACGCGGCCAACAATCCGCCTTACGGGTGCGAAGTGAGCGTTCCGTACTGGGGATCGCGCGTCGAGATGATGGAGGTCATCGCGCTTGCGCAGGCCGACCGGATTCGTGCGGAGGTGGAGACCTTCCCCCTCGACCAGGCGGTGCAGGTGTACCAGAAGCTGCGCGACGGGAAGATCCGCGGGCGGGCCGTGCTGCAGCCGTGAGGTCGCGGCGATGAAAGCGCCGCCACGAGGTCGCGGTTTCTTCGTCGCCGTTCTGCTGTTCTTGATCGCTTCCACCGCGGTCGCCGACACCGCGGGGCTCGCCTTCCGCATCGACGAAGGCCGCAATCTCAACAGCTTCCTGCGGTCGGGGCCGGTGGCCGCGCACCTGCTGCTGCGCTCGGGCAACGAGCCGCGCATCCTCGTGGCGTTTCCGGCGGGCAACAGCGGCGTCGGGTTGTGGTTTCAAACTACCCACTCCTCGATGGACTGGAAACTCACCGCGCCGCCGCGGCCGGTCACGCGGCTCGACGCCGGGAAACGTCCGCTACACGGCATCGAGTTCGAGATCGAGACCCCCGCGGCGGAACTGCGCGTGCGCGGCGCGGTGTTGTCTTCGGTGCGCGTGCTGCGCGACTACGAACTGCAGGCCCAGGCTTCACCGGAAGTGCTGGTCGCGCCGCAGGCGACGAATGGGACGATCGAATGGGCGCGCGACCGGCTGGACGGGGCGCCCGGATACCGGCTCGCGTTCGAAGCGCTCGACGGCTCGCGCGTGTCGGCGGAGAAATTCACGGCCCCACCGGGGAAACGGCTGCGCCTGCGGGTGCAGGCCCTGACCGGGGAAACGCCCCTGCGGCAGCTCGACTATCTTCTGGCGCCATCCACGGGCGCCGACGCGCGCGCGCGCAAGGTGCTGGCCTTCCTGAGTTACCGCGAGAAATTCCTTGCGGGTTCATGGCGCTTCAACACGTATTTCGGCCGCGACACGCTGATCTCGGCCCTGCTGCTCGCCCCGGTGCTGGAACCGCCTGCGATCGAGAGTGCGATCACGTCGGTGCTCGACCGCCTCGCGCCGAACGGCGAAGTGGCCCACGAGGAGGACATCGGCGAATTCGCCGTGCTGCGCAACGTGCGCGAAGGGCGTGGACGCGTCGCGACGCCCATCTACGACTACGGCATGGTCGACGACGACTTCCTGCTGGCGCCGCTCGCCGCGCGCTGGCTGCTCGACGACGCGCGCGGCCGCGGGCGGGCGCACGAGTTCCTCGCGCGCAAGGAGGCCGGTGGCGAAACGCGCGGCGCCGCGCTCGCCCGCAACCTCGTCTGGGTAGTCGGGCGCGCGACCGCGTTCGCCGACGATCCGCGCGTCGGCAATCTCATCGACATCAAGCGTGGGCGCATGACGGGCAACTGGCGCGACAGCGAGCAGGGGTTGGGCGGCGGGCGCTACGCCTACGACGTGAATGCCGCGCTGGTCCCCGCAGCGCTCGAAGCCGCGGCGCGGCTTTTCGACAGTGGAATGCTCGATGCGTACGTCGATGCCGAGGCGCGCAAGACCTTGCCGCGCGCGGCGAGCATCGCCGAGGTCTGGACGAAGCGCGCCTCCGGGTTCTTCGCGGTCACGGTGCCCGCGACGCGCGCGCGCGCCGACGTCGCCGCATACGCACGCGAGGTCGGAGTAGATAGTGCGCGCGCCTTGCGGGCGCTGGGCGGGCAACCGCTGACTTTCAATGCCCTGTCGCTCGACGCTCTCGGCGCGCCCATTCCGATCCTGCACTCCGACGAAGGCTTCCGGTTGCTGTTGACCAATCCGCCAGCCGAAGGAATCGCGATCTGCATCGACGCGATCATGCGCCGGTATCCGGCCGGGCTCCTGACCGACGCGGGTCTGCTCGTGGCGAACCCGGCGCTGGCGAGCCCGGGATTACGCGGCGAATTCAGCCGTTACGCCTACCACGGCGCGGTGGTCTGGTCCTGACAGCAGGCATTACTCGCGGCCGCGCTCGAGCGTCAGGCGCGGCGAACGGACCTGCCAGAACCGGTACGAGCGCAACTGCGTTCCGCGCGCGCCGAACTATGGAGCGTGATCGAACGCTCCAACGCACTGCGCACGTCGGAGCTGTGGAGCTGGTCGTATGCCGGCGGCGATTACCGCATCGAACCCTTCGGCCGGCCCGGCGCGGACGTGGACGAATCCAACGCCGCGCAACTCTGGAGCACCGTCTACCTGGGCCTGACGCCGTTCAAAAGCGGTACATCACCTGGAAGTTCAGTTCCCGGCCCTCGAGCGGGCGCGCGAGCAAGACGCCGCCGGTTCCGGCCGCCGCGCCGAAGATGCGCGAGTTGCTCTCGGTTATTCCGAGTTCGTTGGACAGGTTCGTGCCGCGAACCGCGAACTCCCAGTTTTCCGCGAAAGTCGCCCTGATTCCCGCGTCCCAGGTCTCGTAAGTGCCCAACTGCTGCAGGCCCGACTGGTCCTGCGTGCGGTCGCCGATGTGGGTGTAGGTGACGTACGCCTCGATCTCGCCGTCGCCGATCGGCATGCGGTAGCTGGGCGTCAGCATGTAGCGCAGCTTGGGCTGGCGCTGCAGCTGCTTGCCCTCGATGGGCGCGCAGCCGTCGCCGGTGACGACGTTGGTGAACGGGAAGCAGGCGTCGAAGTCGGTGTATTCGCCGTCCAGCCAGTTCGCGACGACCTCGAAGCGGAAGTTCTCCCCCGGCGTCAGCGCGCCGATGAAGTTCACGCCGACCGACTCGGAGCCGTAGAAGAGCCGCTGTCCGGTCGGCACGCCTGCCGCGGTGGTTTGCTGGTAGGCGAGGCCCGTGAAGTCGCGGTAGTAGGCGCTGATGTCGGCGTACAGCAGATCGTTCTGGAACTTGAAACCGATCTCGTAGTTGTCGATTTCCTGAATGGGATCCGTGTTGCCGGGGGTGCTGGTCCGGATGCCGTTGTCGAAGTCGAGGAAGTGTCCGCCGCTATTGATGCGCGCGTACGCGGACATCTGGTCGGTAAAGCTGAAATTCGCGCCCACGGTCCAGGAGATGAAATCCTCGTCGTATTTCTTGGGCGTGAAGGTGCCATCACATGCCGAGGTTCCGTTGTTGTAGATGGTGAGCGGGTTCCCATCGAGATCCACGTTCACCAGGTTGCACACGTTGTTGGTGGCGTCCTGTTTCTCGTATCGCACCGAGGCGTCGAGCAGCCACCGGTCGATGCGCCAGGAATCCGATAGATAGAGGGCCGAGTTGAATGCGTGGCCGCTCTGGGCGAGGTTGAAGCCGCCGTTGTCGAGTAAGCCCTGCTCGTCGGTGCGCAGAAAGGTCTGTCCGCCGCTCACGTAGCTCACGGTGAACGGGCGCGCGTTGGGCTCGTTGGTCATCATCATCTGGTTGCCGAACGCCCATTCGTCGTTCATCTCGTAATACGCGAGGTACAGGCCGATAGTGAGCGTGTTGCCGTCGAAGATCTCCTTGCTCAGGCGGAAGTCGTTGTTGAAGTTGCGCAGCTCCTTGTGGATGAACCACCAGCCCTGGTGGATCACGTCCTGGTCGAGCGGCACCGCGCCGCCGCCGACGAAGGTGGCGGTCGCCGAGCCCGCCGGCAGCGCGAGTCCACCGAGATCGGTGGGCAACGTGTAGAGCTCGTCGAACAGGGACGCCGGATTGCTGCCCGAGAACAGCGCGTTCGTGTCGACATCGCCGTCGTTGGCGAGGAACTTGTTGGTCAGCGACCAGCCGTTCGCGAGTTCCTGGTCGTAGTTCATGCCGAGGAACCACATCTGCGCGCCGCGGCCATCGGCGAGATCGGCATTCGTGCCGCCGCCCGGATAACCGTCGAGGCGCACGCGCCGGATCGCCTCGCTGTAGTAAGTCCCTTCGAGCGGATCGAATCCCGGATAGGCGCTGAACTCGTCGGTACCGCGCTGGATCAGCGGAATCGGCGTGATGAACTGGTTCTTTTCGTCGAGGTAACGTGCGTAGACGAGGAACTGCCCGCCGTCGAGCTCGCGCTTCAGCGTCGCGGTGAACTGTCCGCCTTCGTCGGCGGTGTACTCCGGATCGCGCACGCCATCGGACTGCCGGAAGAATCCGCCGACGCTGCCAAACCAGTCGCCACCGATCGGAAAACCGTAGAAGCCGTCGACACGCCACAGGTTCTGGTCGCCATAGGTGAGGCCCAGACTACCCTCCGGCGTATCGGTCCCGGTCCGCAGCAGGAAGTTGGCGGTCGCGCCCATCTGTCCGCCCGCGAACACCACCGAAGGGCCCCCCTGCAGGATCTCCACCGACTTCACGGTCTCGTCGAGCCGGATGATCGTCGAGGTTTCGAAGAACGACAGTGTCGGCATGCCGTACAACGGAGAACCCATGAGCTGGGTCGTGAAGTAGGGTGCGTCGCCTCCGCCCGGAAATCCCGCGATCTCGATGTTCGCGCCGGTCTGGCCGCCCGTGGCCTCGGGCCACATGCCGGGAGAGATCTTGAGCAGGTCCGCCGTGCTCTTGGGATTCGCCCGACGGATCTGTTCCTGATTCGCCGTCACGATGTTGAAGCTCGCCTCGAGCTTGCGCACGCCGCTCGCGGCCGCGGTGCCGGTGACGACGATGGTTTCGAGACCGCTTTCGTCGCGCGTCGGCTGGGGAGTGTCCTGCGGCTCCTGCTGCGCGACGGCCGTCGAGCCGACCGCGGCGGCCCCGATGCCGGCGAGCGTCGCGATGATTCGGGCGCGGCCCGTGCCGCGCGTTCGGCGCTGTTGCGCCCCGTACAAAATGTGCGTGCTCATGACTCCCTCCGTGGAGTTCGCAATCGCTGACGGGACACGCGTGAGTCTGGCGCAACAAGAAAGCATTAGCTGTATCAACGACGCGCGACTTCCGGTCAGCCGTTGGCTACCCGCGGGGCATTTCGCGGAAAAGTTGGTACGGTACGTTGCGCCAGGTATACGCAGGAGGCCGAATGCTGCCGATCATCCGACGAGTCCGCGCGCCATTTCTCCTCGCGGTCGCCACGCTCGCGCTGCTCTGCAGCGCGTCGCTGGCGCGCGATGTCGCACCGCAACCGCCTTCGCGGGTATTCGGCGAACTGTTCCATCGCGTGCAGACAGAACGCATCTTCCCGGACAGCAAGACCTTCGCCGACGCCATTCCGAAATCCGCGCCGGCCGGGATCCTGCGCCGGTACGAGGAGAGCAAGAGCAGGAAGGACTTCTCGCTCGCGGATTTCGTGGCCGCGAACTTCACCATGCCCGCGGCCGCGGCCAGCGATTTCCGCACCGCGCCGGGAGAGGAGGTCCGCGCGCATGTAGATAGACTGTGGCCCGAACTCACGCGGATGCCCCGGGAGACGCAAGGGTACGATTCCCTGCTGCCGCTCGCGACACGGTTCGTCGTGCCCGGCGGCCGGTATCGAGAGCTCTACTACTGGGATTCCTACTTCACGATGGTGGGGCTGCAGGTCAGTGGCCGCGACGATCTCGTCTCGGACATGGTCGAGAACTTCGCGGACCTGATCGACCGCTTCGGGCACATCCCGAACGGCACGCGCACTTACTACCTGAGCCGCTCCCAGCCGCCGTTTTTCGCCGCGATGGTCGAGCTGCAGGCGGAACGCGCGGGAACGCGCGCGCTGCTCAGGCGACTGCCCCAGCTCGAGCGCGAGTACGCCTTCTGGATGGAGGGCGGCGAGGGACTGGCGCCGGGCGCCGCGCATCGCCGCGTCGTGAGATTGGCCGACGGGACGCTGCTGAATCGCTACTGGGACGATCTCGCCATTCCGCGCGACGAGGCTTACCTCGAGGATCTCGAAACCGCCCGCGAGAGCGGCCGTCCCGCGACGCAGGTGTATCGCGACCTGCGCGCCGCGGCGGAGAGCGGCTGGGATTTCGGTTCGCGCTGGCTGGCGGATGGGAAGACACTCGCATCGATTCGAACTACCGAAATCGTTCCGGTCGACCTGAACAGCCTGCTGTACCGGCTGGAGATCGTGATCGCGCGAGGCTGCAAGGCCGCATCACGGCCGGATTGCGTGAAGAACATGACCTCGAAGGCCCAACAGCGCCGTCGCGCGGTGGTGCGTCTGATGTGGGACGACGAACTTGGCGCCTTCGTCGACTATGACTGGCGCAACGGGAAGCGGCTGCAGCAGCTCACGGCCGCCGCGGTCTATCCACTGTACTTCGAGCTGGCCGACGAGCGACAGTCCGCGCGCGTCGCGAAGGCGATACGCGACACGCTGCTGATGCCGCACGGCCTCGGAACGACGACCGAGAGGACCGGGCAGCAGTGGGACTTGCCGAATGGCTGGGCGCCGCTGCACTGGATCGCGATCGAAGGCCTGCGCCGCAACGGCGAGGCCGAGCTCGCCGAAACGCTCGCCGGGCGCTGGGTGGCGGAGAACGTGCGCCTCTACTGCAACACCGGCAAGCTGGTCGAGAAATACGACGTTGTCGAGGCGGGCGCCGGCGCGGGCGGAGAGTACCCGGTGCAGGACGGCTTCGCCTGGACGAACGCGGTGCTGGTCAAACTATTGGCGAACTATCCGACGCTCGGCGAGAAGCGTTACGAATTCACGGGCGCCGGCTGCCGGGCGAGTCCGCGCTGAAGGAGGTTCACATGGGGCGCATGCGGCAGATGATCGTGTCCTTGCCACTGTTGTTCCTGCCCGGGTTCCCGGCGTTCGGCGCCTCGCCCGTGGACAGCGGACGCATTTCCTTTCTCGAGCAGGAAGTGCGCAACCTGCAGCGGCAGATCCTGGTGTTGAATCGCCAGGTCGACGAACTGCGCATGCGGCCTGGCCGCATGGCGCCTGCGGAAAAGCCAGCCGGCGGGCGCGTCATCGAGGAAACCTCGCAGTGGCTCGACGCCGCGAAGTGGAAACAGCTCCGCAACGGCATGAACGAGCTCGATGTGATCGGCACGCTCGGGCCGCCGACCTCGATGCGCGAGGAGAACGGCGCGCGTGTTCTTTACTACGCGCTCGAGATCGGCGCGTCCGGATACCTGGGCGGCAGCGTGACGATGCGCGATCGCGTGGTCGAGGACGTACGTCAGCCGACGCTGCAGTGAAGCGCACCCACGCCCACAGGTGAGCCTTGCCCATGGGCGCTCACAAGTGAGCGACGAACCACTTGCGCGTTTCCTCGCGCATTTCCGCCGTCTCGACGTGTCCCACGTCGTAAAGCGACAGCTTCCAGTTATCCGGCGTGCCGGCCGCCGCGTAGGCCGCCTGAATGTCCCTGTCTATCTTCTCGAGGCCCGCGAGCGGCGTGAGCGCGTCGAGATTCCCGTCGAGTGACAGGTGGGCACGCGGCGCGATCAATGCATTCATCTGCGAAGCAGTGAAGTGATTCAGCAGGTCCGGCACGTAGTAATAGATGCCGTGACCCTTGAGTCCGCCGACCTCGACGAGCGTGTGCCAGTCCGTGAGGCAGCAGATGTCGACCACGACCTTCACGCGCGGATCGAGCGCGCCCAGCCACTGCGCGCTCGAACTTCCCATCGACATGCCTACGGTGCCGAGCCGCGCGGTGTCGACGTCGGGTCTGGAAACCAGGTAGTCGATGGCCTTGATCGAGTCGTAGACCATCATTCCCCAGAGCACGCGGCCCTTCCAGAGCATCTCCTTGAAGAAATCGAGCTCCGTGCGCCTGGCGCGTTCGCCGAAGATCCATGCATCGAAACACAACGCGTTGTAGCCGAGCGAGGTCAGGAATTCCGCGTAGGGCGGCTTGCCCATGTAATCGCGTCCTTCGATGAATTCCGTCTTGCCGATCGTGTATCCGCCGCCGTGTGAATGGTTGAACAGCACGGTGGGCAGCTTGCCGGCGGCGCCCTTGGGTTTCGCGAAGTATGCGGGCGCGGGCTCCTCGCCGTTGAGATCGAGGATCAGCTTTTCCAATGTGTACGTGCCTCGATCTTCGGTCGACACGGGCTGCGCGCTCACCTTGCGGTCGCGCGGCGGCAGGCGGCCGAGCAGGCCATAGAGCTGCGTGCGCCGGTCGGTTGAGTCACCACCCGCGGCCGGCGCGGATTCCGCGGAAGCGGACAGCAACCCGGCTACGGGCAATACACCGGCGGCCGACTTCAGCAATGTTCTGCGTTTCATGTTCCGCAACATACTGCAGGCACGCACCCGGTCCAACGCCTGCGTCGCCCGCCGGCCTGGTTGATTTCTCCGCGCCTAACCAGGAGGGAAGGCCGCGCTGGCGGCCGAGGCGGGCGGCGTCTCGGGCGCGGCCTGCCAGGCAAGCTCTTCGCGTGAGCGCCGGCGCGCAACGGAATCGAGAAAGGTTTCGAGCATCAGCGGATCGACAGGTTTGGTCATGTGCCGATCGAAACCGGCTTCGGCGGAGCGGCGCTGGTCGTGCTCGCGTCCCCAGCCGGTCACCGCGACCAGCACCAGCTTGCGGCCCAGCGGATGCGAGCGCAGCGCGCGCGCGACTTCGTATCCGTTCATCTGCGGCATCGCGATGTCGAGCAACACGACATCCGGCCGGAACCTTTCCACGAGTTCGAGCGCCTGGACGCCGTTGTTCGCGACGCGGACGTCGTGGCCCAGGATTCTCATCAGTCGCGACATCGCCGTCGCGACGTCCTGGTTGTCGTCGACCATGAGCACGCGGCAGCCGGTGGATGGCGTCGAATCGTCGACAGGTTGATTCAGCGCGCGCACCGCCTCGCCCGCCTTCGCAAGCGGCAGCCAGACGCTGAACTCGCTCCCCTGGCCCGGCCCATCGCTGAATGCCTTGATCCTGCCGTCGTGTTTGGCGACCAGCGTACGTGCCAGCGCGAGACCGATGCCGAGACCCTTGTATCCGGATTCGAGCGAACGATCGAGCTGGCCGAACATCTCGAATACCGACTCGAGTTTCTCCGCGGGAATGCCGATGCCGCTGTCCTTGACGCTGATGCGCAGCTCTTCGCACTCGCGCTGCACCCTGATCTCGATGCGTCCGCCCGGCGGCGAATACTTCACCGCATTGTTCAACAGGTTGGTGAGCACCTGCACGAGCCGGGCCGGGTCGGCGTCGAGCAGGATCGGCTCGACGGGCAGGCGGGTGAGCAACGCATGACCGGCTTCGTCGATGAGGGGGCGGACCTGCTCGAGCGCCATGCGCACGATCGTGCCGATCTCGACGCGGGTCTTCTCGAGCGGCAGGCCGCGCCGCGTGATGTCGGCGACGTCGAGCAGATCGTCGACCATCCGGGTGAGCTGGCGCAGCTGGCGTTCGACGATCGAGCAATGTTCGGCCACCGCCGAGTCCGTGTGCGATTTGCGAATGACCGCGACGCCGGCGCGCACCGCGGCCAGCGGATTGCGCAGCTCGTGCGCGAGCGTCGCGAGGAATTCGTCCTTGCGACGATCCGCTTCGCGCGCCGTCTCGGCCATGCGCTTGAGATCCGTGATGTCGGCGCACACACCGACGATCCGCGCCGGTTGTCCGTTTTCGTCGACCATGAGGCGTCCGCGCGACGCGAGCCAGCGCACGGCCCCGTCGGTCCGCAACATCCGGAATTCCACCTCGTGATCGGCCTCGCGCGAAGGACTGCAGTTGCGCAGCAGGTCGGCGAATCTTTCCACGTCGAGCGGGTGCACCAGCTTCAGCACCATCTCGACGCTGCCGTCGAAAGAACCAGGCTCGAGGCCATGCATGCGCTCGAGTTCCTCCGACCAGAAAGAACGGCCGTTGACGAGATCGTACTCCCACGTGCCCATCTGGCCCGCGGCCAGCGCGACGTGCAGGCGGCTTTCGCTCTGCTCGGCGTGACGCCGCAGATCGCGCTCCGAGGCGAGCTGTTCCTTGAGCGCGACTGCCAGCCGGTGATGCTCGATGGACATCACGACGTAGTCGGCGATCAGCTCCGCGGTCGCGATCTCCGCGCTCGAGAACCTGTGCGGTTCGCGGTAATAGAGCACGAACTTGCCGTGTAGTTTGGCGCCGAACTGCAACGGCACGAATGCGAGCGCGCGGATCTCCTCGCGTTCGAGCGTGGCGGCCAGCGATTCGAGCGACGACTCCTTCCGGACATCGCCGATGAGCAGGGGCCGGGCGTTGATGTCGTCGGGTGTCCACGGCGAATGTCCGTCGACAGCCTGTCGATACTCGTCGCTCAGACCGGCCCACGCGACGAAGCGCATCGTGCCCGAGGCGTCGAACAACAGGATCGATGCCCGATCCACTCCCAGCTGGAACTTGACCCCCTGCAACGCCGCCTCGTACACCGCGTCGAGCGAGCCCGCATTGGCCGCATGGCCCATGAGCTCGCGCAACAGCGTTCGAGAGGTCTTCATCCGCCCCATTGTAAAGGTCAGTAAGGGCCGATAGTGACTCGGGTTTTCAACTCACAGTGAAGTTGGACTGAGACCAAAGTCCAATGTGCTGCATTGCGATCATTTGAGAAGGGCAAAGCCGGCGGGGACCGGAATCGATCGCGGTATCCGGCGCGTGATCTATCTATTCACGTCGTCATTCGTGTTCGCATACGGCGACACCCTGCGGGGCTCTGAATGCATGAACGCCTAACAACCGTGCGGAGCACCCGGTGGTTGAGGATGCCGGTAGGACGATGCTGAAACGCGATCCGCAACAACGCATCGGCGGCCGTTGCGTCGGAACTCGCGACCGCGCTTCCGACACGCCGTACTCCGCGTCGCAATAACTGCTCGCGAAAATGTAACGCTTGCGGTCCACGCCGCCTCGCGCACGCGTGTGGCGCCACGTAAGGCGCGAACGCGTCGATCCGGAATGGCACGCCGCTTGCTCTCTTCAATGGACCGAAGTGCAGGCATTCAAGCGAGGAGAAATTCATGGCGAACAGACAACAGGAGTATCGGAATCCGCAGGACCGGCAGCGACGCTCGTCCAACGAACGATACTGGGAGAACGGCGACGACGAACGGCAGTGGGGCAGCGAGCGGGAACGCGAACGCGGATACGGTCAGCACTCCGGATCGGAGGAATACGACGAGGGCCGCGTGCAGTCCGGCCGCCGCCGCGACACCAGCGAAGAGAGCGGTTCGACGGGGCGGACGGCCGGCTACGGTGGATACGGCGATTTCGGGCAAGGCGACTACGATCGCCCGGGTCGCCAGGCCAACACCGGCCAGGGACGTTACGGACAGTCCGGGTACGGACAGGGTCGATACGACACGGGATACGGCGGTGGCAACTACGGCCAGCCTAACTACAGTCAGGGGCAGCCGAACTACGGCGCCGGCAGCGACTACGGCTACGGACGCAGCGGCCGACATGAAGGCGGGCGCGGCGACAGCGAGGAGGGCCGGTTCGGTTATGGCGGCTCGGGGCTGCGAGGCTCGGGCGCGGGGTATGGCAGCGGCCAGTGGTACGAACCGTACGGTGAAGGACAGCAGTACGGCAGCGAACGATGGGGCGGCGAATACGGCCGGCAGTTCGGCCGTGGCCAATATGGCGGCGGCCAGCAATACGGCTCAGGCCAAGCGGGGCCCGGGCAATACAGGTCCGGGCAATACGGTGCCGGACAGTACGGCGGCTCTCGTCATGGACCCGGGGAAGGACCTCACCGCGGCAAAGGGCCGAAGGGATATCAACGCAGCGACGAGCGGATCAAGGAAATGATTTGCGAGCGGCTGCGCGAAGATCCCGACATCGACGCGAGCGAAGTCACGTTGACGGTCCAGGGCGGCAAGGTCACGCTCGAAGGCACAGTGGATCACCGCGATACCAAGAACGCGATCGAGGACGTGGCCGAGCAGTTGGGCGTGAGCGAGGTGCAGAACAACCTGCGCATCCAGCGCGCCGGACAGCAGGGCATGGAACAATCTGGAAAGACTTCGATGGGCGCGTCGTCGAAAACGGCCCTCGGCTCCGAAGACGGCGAGACTTCGAAGCAGAAGCGTAACTAGAGCGGCGCAAGAGAAGACCGGCGCGGTTCCCCGCGCCGGTCGTTCTTCAGGGTGGATAGATAGGACCGGAACTCAGCGGCGCCGTGACCGCGTGCCCATCGACTCGCCGCGCTCGCGCCGGGCGCCCGGTGAGGGAATCTCGCCCTGAGCTTCCAGCTCGTCCTTGCGCGCCGCGAGCTGCTCGCCGAGCTCGGCGAGGTCCATGTCGGAGTCGCGCGCCTCGGAGAACATGCCGCCGGGCTTTTCCTCTTCCTTGACGTGATGCTTGATCATCTCCGAGAGGACGGTGACCTTCGCATCGTAGTAATCGTCGTCCGGTCCCGACGCTTCGATCTCGGCGATCAGGCGCTTCGCGCCCTCGTGTTCCACCTCCGCCTCGTGGTGGATCTCCTTGTTCTCCGTGGCTTCGAAGTACGCCGGATAGAAGATCTCCTCCTCGATCATCGTGTGTATCTTGAGGGCGTTGCAGATCTTCCCCGCGAGCTCGAGCTTGCGGTCGTCGTTGCGTGCTTTTTCGAACTGTTCGAACCATTCCTCGACCTGGCGATGGTCCGCCTTGAGCAGGGCGATCGCGTCGCTGCCGCGCTGGTTCTCGCGCTGCGCTCGTGTCGTCGGTTTTGATCGTGCCATGTGACCCTCCGGTGTATGTAGCCTGGCATGTTCTTCCTTCGCGAAGATGCCCGAAAGAATCCGACTCTTGCTCCTCGCGTCAGGCTTCTCTCACAGCCGATGAGAGCCATTCACAACTACGGTGAATCGATGGATGCCGATACGCTGGACAGCATGGAACAGCGAAACCCCGACCAGACGGACGAGCAGATCGGCGCGGAAGGCACCGAGGCACCCGGCGAGCCGCGTCGCAGCGGCGAGCCGCGGCCGCGTGACGTGCAGGAGCGGCTCGACGCCGCGCTCGCGTGCACGTTCCCGGCCAGCGACCCGATCAGCTGTGTGTTCGCAGAGGTCCGCAGCCACCGACACCACTGAAGGACGCAATCAGTGTCGGGTGAAGCGTGTGTCGCGCACGCGCCTGGTTCGTGTCGATTCCTCAACTACGCGCGGAGCCGGGCTCCGCGGTCTTGCGATGCTGCTCGGCGAGCATCGCGCTCGGCATGATGTTCGCGAGCGCCACCCGCAGCTTGTTCGTGAGCCCCGCGACCACGCCGGCGTCACCGGCCTCCATCGCATCGAATCCGGTGCGCGCGACGTCCGCGGGATCCGCCTTGTGCTCTTCCGCGGCGAACTGGGTGTCGAGCATGTCGGCGCGCGCGAAGAAGTCCGTGTCGGTCACGCCGGGCATCAGGCAGGTCACGGTCACACCGCTGTCCTTCAATTCGTTGCGCAGCGCGTAGGAGAACGAATCGAGGAATGCCTTCGAGCCGTTGTAGACGGCCTGGAAGGTGCCGGGCATGTAACCCGCGATCGATCCGGTGATCAGGATCTTGCCGCTCAGACGGCGACGCATGTCGCGCGCGACGCGGTGGATGAGATCGACCGTGCCGGTGATGTTCGTGTGGATGACGTGCTGTATCTGTTCGAATTCCTGGTCCAGGAATCCCTTGCCGAGACCATGGCCCGCGTTGGCGAGCAGCGCGTCGACCGGACGGCCCTTCACGGCGTTCCACAACTCATCGACACCCTCGCGTGTGGCGAGGTCCGCCATGACCGCGTCGACCCGGGCGCCGTGGGCGCGAAGTTCCGCCGCGACTTCTTCCATCGAACGATCGGCGGCGATGATGAGGTCGTAACCGCGCTCGGCCGCCTCGCGCGCGAGCTCGAGGCCGATGCCGCTCGAGGCGCCGGTGACGATGGCCAATGGGCGTTTGCCTTCCGTGTATTCCTGCCGCGCCATGTGATGCTCCCGCGAGTGAGAAAGGGGCGACAGGTTGCGCGCCGCGCCCGGGTGACAGCATCGGTGATGCACGGTCATCCGCGTCAGCAGTCGGGCTACCGGAGTGATGGGGTCGAGGGGTGCCGCGTGCACCGACACTACTACGGCGCCTGCGCCTGCGCGCGCGTGTAGGATGCGCACGTTCCGGGGAGTCACCATGCGCGCAACAAGAACTGGATCGGAGATGAAGGTCGCCAGGGCGGTCGTGCTGGCCACCATGGCCGCGCTCATGGCGTGCTCGCGCGCCACCGAAACGGCGCAGCCCGTGCTCGACGCCGCGACCGCGGCCAGGGAAATCGCGGCGCAACTCGAGAAGGACTGTGCGGCGCTCACCGGCGCGCGGGTCGCGAACGTCACGATCAAGTCCGCGGCGCCTCACGATTCCGGCGCGACCGGACCCGCGGCCTGCCGCGTCGAAGGCGTCATCGACGGATCGATCGGCTTCGAACTGCTGCTGCCTCACCAGTGGAACGGCAAGTTCCTGATGGGCGGCGGGGGTGGCTACATGGGCAGCCTCGCCAACCTGGCGCAGATGCCGGAAATGACGATGGGCCGCCCCGCGCTCGAGCGCGGCTACGCGACCGCGAGCACGGATTCCGGTCACCAGGGAAACTTCGCGGATGCGGAGTGGGCGCTCGGCAATCCGCAGGCGCGCGAGAACTTCGCGCATCGCGCCGTGCACCGCACCGCGGAAGTCTCCAAGCAGATCATCGGGACCTACTATCCGAAGGAACTCGCGGGCTCGTATTTCTTCGGCTGCTCGCGCGGCGGCGGGCATGGACTGATGCTCGCGCAGCGGTACCCGCAGGATTTCGACGGCATCGTCGCCGGCGCGCCGGCCTTCGACTGGACGGGCATGATGGTCGAGTTCCTGCAGAACCAGCAGGCGGTCTTTCCCGACCCGGCGGCCGCGAAGTCGCCGGTGATCACCGCCGACAACCGCAAACTGCTCGCGGACACACTCCTCGAGAGTTGCGATGCCCAGGATGGCGCCACCGACGGGATCATCGGGGATCCGCGCGAGTGCAAGTTCGACCTGGGCACGCTGCCGCGTTGCTCGGAGACGCGCACGACCGGCTGCGTCACGCGCCGGCAGCTCGCGGCGATCCGGATCGTCTACGCGGATGCCCTGATCGGTGAAGAACGCATCTATCCCGGTCCACCGTTCGGCGGCGAGAACGATGCGGGCGGATGGGATGTCTGGATGACCTCCCCCGCGACGGGCCCACTGCAGCCGGGCCTGCCGAACCTGCACTTCGCGTTCGGACTGCAGTTCGCGCGCAACTTCGTGTTCGAGGATCCAAACTGGACTTACGTTGGTTACGACTTCGCCGACTGGCCCGGGCGTACGGCGGAACTGGCCAAACTACTCAACGCCACCGACCCGGACCTGCGCAAGTTCCGCGATCGCGGCGGAAAGCTGATCCTGTGGCACGGCTGGTCGGACTCGGCGCTGCCCGCGACGCGCACGGTTGAGTACTACGAGGCGGCGGCGAAAGCGGATCCCGGCCTCGATTCGTACGCACGTCTGTTCATGATGCCCGGGGTCGGTCACTGCGGCGGAGGGCCAGGCCCGGACCGCGCGGACTGGATCGGGGTTCTCGAACAGTGGGTGGAGAAGCGCACGGCGCCGGAGGAGGTGACGGCGCGTCGGCTCGATTCGGCGGGCGCGACCCTCGCCGAAGGGCGGCTATGCGCATGGCCGCGCCGCGCGCAATTGCTGAGCGACGGCGACGCCAGGAGCGTGAGCGGCTGGCACTGCGCGGAGTGACGGCACTACATCTGCCGGAACAGGTGTAGATAGGTACGGCTCACCGGGAGCACTTCTTCGCGTCCCTTCAGATGGATGTCCGCGGTTTCATTCTCTCCGCGCGAAATGTGGCTCACCGCGCGGAGATTCACGACCACGGAGCGGTGAACCTGCGCGAACTGCACCGGATCGAGCCGAGTGACGAGTTCTCGTAGCGGAGTGCGGATCACCGCTTCACGCGGCTCGCCTTCGTCGCGCCAGGCTACCTGCGTGTATTTTTCGTCGGAGCGCAGATATCCAACCGAGGCGCGCAGCCAGCGCAGCGTGCGCGCTCCGCGGGCGGCTGATTCGTTGTTATGCTCGCGCGACATGTCGTGCATGAAAATCCTGCTGCTGGCCGGGGTCGTCGGCCTTTCATCCATCGCACCGCCGGTCATGTCGCAGGATGCGGATGGCTGGATCACGCATCCGGGCGCGGATTCGACACCGGTCGTGCTGCACTTCCGGCGTGAGCTCGAAATTCGAAAGAAGCCGAATAGCCTGCCGGTGCAGGTCACCGCGGACAACCGCTTCGTGCTCTACGTGAATGGCGCGCGCGTCGCCAGCGGGCCGACGACCGGCACGGTCGCGAGCTGGCGTCATTCGACGATCGACCTTGCGCCGCATCTGCGGCGGGGGCCTAACGTCATCGCGGCCGTCGTCTGGAATTTCGGCGACGCCGCGCCAATGGCGCAGCAGATCGTCGCCACCGGTTTGCGGCTCAAGGGCGAGGGGATAGGCACAGACGCGCCCGGCTGGCGGGTTGCGATCGACGAAGGGCACACCGCGACGAAAGGCAGCGTGCAGATTCCGTGGCAGTACTACGTCGCGAGCGCGCCCGAAACGATCGACGCGACCAGGGCCGACTGGAACTGGGCGGGCCTGGTGGAGCCCGAGCCGCACTTCCTCATCGCGCAGACGCATGCCAACTGGCGCGATGCCGAGCCCGCGCCGGCCGCCGCCGCGCGCACACTGGTGGCCGACAAACTACCCCCGCAGATGTTCACGCCGGTTGCGCCCGGTGTCGTCGTGCGAAGCAATCTCGCCGGCGCGAGCGCCTTCCCCGCAAGGCCCGTGACGATCCCGGCGCGTTCGCGCGCCAAACTACTCATCACGCGCGACGCGATGATCTCGGCCTACCCGGAGCTCGACGTGGCGGGCGGAGAGGGTGCGCGGATCGAGGTGCTGTACGCGGAGGCGCTGTACGACGCCCAGCGCCAGAAGGACGACCGCGCCGAGATCGGCGATCGAACGCCGCTCGGCATCCACGACACCTTCATCGCCGACGGCACGGCCCGAACCTTCGCGCCGCTGTGGTGGCGCACGTGGCGCTATCTCGAGATAGAGGTGACCACGGCGCAGGAACCGCTCACGCTCCTCGCGCTGCGCGTCAACGAAACCGGCTATCCGTTCGCGCAGGTGGGGCGTTTCTCGAGCAGCGATCCCGAGCTCGATCGCATCTGGAACATCGGCTGGCGCACGTTGCGCGTCGATGCACACGACACGTTCATGGACAGCTCGTTCTGGGAGCAGCTCCAGTACACGGGCGATACGCGCCTCGAAATGCTGGTTACCTACGCGGTGTCCGGCGACGCGCGGCTGGCGGAGCAGGCGATCGACACGTTCGCGGAGTCGAACGCCGACGGCGGTCTCGTGCATGGACGGTATCCGTCGCGCGAGCCGAACATCATCGCGACGTTTTCGTTCGCGTGGATCGGAATGCTGCACGACTGGGCTCTCGAGCAACCCGACGTGAGTGTGGTCAAACGTCACTTGCCGCGCATGCGCCAGGTGCTCGCCTGGTTCGAGCCGCTGCGCAGGCCGCACGGGTTGTTAGGGAAGAACCCGCAATGGAACTTCATCGACTGGGCCGGTCAGGACTGGGACGACCGCGACCGTTTCCCATCGTGGGGCAGCGACAATGGCAGTTGCCTCACGACCGCGATGTGGGTGGGGGCGCTGCGGCAGGGGGCGAGGCTCGAGGCCGCCTACGGCGAGCCGGCGCGCGCCGCCGGTCTGAACGCCAATGCCGATCGCGCCCGCGCGGCGATCCGCGAGCGCTGCTGGGATGCGGAGCGGCAGCTCTTCGCCGACGACGGCGATCGCAAGGTGTTCAGCCAGCACATGAACGTGTTCGCCGTGCTGTACGACATCGCGACGCAGGAAGAAGCGCCGGGGATCCTCGCGCGTATCACCGTGCCGGGACGCGGAATCGACGCGCCCGAAGACATGTACGCGTCCACCTACTACTTCGCGTGGTACCTGGTGCGCGCCTTCGAGCACGCGGGGCAGGCGGAGAAGTACCACGAGCTGCTCTCGACCTGGCGCGACCTGCTCGAGCTCAACTACACCACCTGGCCGGAGTCGCGCGGCCAGACGCGCTCCGACACGCACGCGTGGAGCGCGCACCCCACCGCGGATTTGTTAGGCATCGTCGCGGGGATTCGGCCCGGAGCCCCGGGTTACTCGCGACTGCGTGTCGCGCCGCATCTCGGGCACCTGACCTCGCTCGATGCCACGGCCGCCACGCCGCACGGTCCGGTGAGCGTGAATTACCGCGTGAAGGGCGACAAACTCGTCGCCGTGATCGACCGGCCAGCCGCGCTGCCGGGCGAGTTCGTCTGGCGCGGTCAGAGTCATCCACTCGACAAGAAACGCACCCGGCTGGAGCTGGCGCTTCGCTGACTCACTACGAAGCCGGGGAGTATTCAGGGCCCGAGCGCGGCCGCCAGCACCGCGGCCGCGATGCACCACGCCATCACGATGAGCACCGACGCGCGCGTCCACGACAACAGTGCGAATCCCACCAACGCGATGACGGCATCGGTTACGCCCGTTACCGCGCTCTTCCAGAGCGGATCGTAGAGCGCCGCGGCGAGCAACCCGACCACGGCCGCGTTCACGCCCGCGATCGCGCGTGGCGCGCGCGGATGCCGTGCGAGCCAGTGCCATCCCGGCAGCGCCGCCGCGACCAGCAGCAGTCCCGGCAACATGATCGCGACGACGCTGACGATCGCGCCGGTGACCGCGTCGATCCCTTCCATGCGTGCGCCGAGAAATGCCGCGAGCGAGAACATCGGTCCCGGCACGGCCTGGGCAGCGCCGTATCCGGCCACGAAGTCCGCCTGCGAAACCCAGCCCGGCTCGACCACCGCGTCGTTCAGCAGCGGCAGTACGACGTGGCCGCCGCCGAACACCAGTGCGCCGGCGCGGTAGAACGCGGCCGCGACCGCCGCCAGTGGCTCGTGCGCCACCGGCACGAATGTGAGCGCGAGCAATGTCGTGAACAGGACTGAAAAGGCGACCCCGGTGCGGTGCGAGTACCGGAGCTCGAATCCCGCGGCCGGCGCGGGCTCTACGTGTCGGCAGACGAGTAGCCCCAACAACGCGCCGCCGCCGATCACGATCAGCTGCAGGGCGGCGCCACCCGCGAAAATCAGCACGAGAGCCGCGGCGACCGCGATGAGCCGGCGCGGCAGGTCCGGCGCCAGTTTCGCGGCCATGGCCGTGAGGCCCTGCGCGACCACGGCGATCGCGAGCAATTTGAGACCGTGGATCGCGCCCAACGCGAGAGGCTGTCCCAGCCTGGGCAGCGCAGCGGCGAACGCCAGCAACAGCAAGACCGATGGAATCGTGAAGGCGACGAACGCGGCGAACGCGCCGCTCCATCCCGCGCGCAACAGTCCGAGCGCGAAACTCGCCTGGCTGCTTCCCGGGCCCGGCAGGAACTGGCACAACGCCAGGAGCTGCGCGTATCGCGCCGCGTCGATCCATCCACGCCGCTCGACGATCTCGCGCTGAAAATATCCGAGATGCGCGATCGGCCCGCCGAACGAAGTGACGCCGAGCTTCAGGAACACGGCGAAGACTTCGAGCGCGGAGCCGGCTTTCATCCGCGCACCGTGTGCGTGCCGGTCAGGCGGCCCGGGTCTTCTTGGTTCCGCGCGCGGGGACTTCCACCGGGGCGCGTTCCGGAAGCTGCACGAGCAGCAGTTCGAGACCGTCCGCGAATTGCTGGAGCTCGCGGCTCGGCAGGCTGCACACCGCGCGCTGCAGCGTGAATACGGCGCGCCCCGCGGTCGCCTGCAGGATGGCCTTGCCCGCGGGTGTGATGTGGATCTGGATCGCGCGCTGATCGGCGTCGCTGCGGCGCCGCTCGATCCAGCCGCGCGCGGCGAGGTTCTTCAGCAGCTGGCTCACCGCGGGACGCTGCATGCCGAGCTGCGCCGCGAGCCTCGACGCCGGCAGTCCAGGGTCGTTGCCGATGCAGACGAGCGCGCGGTGCAGCGTGATCGGCGCCCCCGTCATCTGCTCGAGCTCGCGATACAACGCGCGCATTCGATCGACCAGCGCGCGTGCCGCGAGTAACGCGCGATTTTCCAGTGCGGCGCGTTCAGGTTCGTCCGTTGAGGCTCGCTTTTTCACGGATGCCTAGCGTATCAGGCCGTGACGGCCCGCGCGCTTATGCAAAGTCAATAGTTCATATCTAGCAATGATTTCGTACAATTAATTAATGACCTCGCCGCCATTGCCCGCAGCCCCCCGCTGCTGCCTGTTCCTGGATATCGACGGAACCCTGCTCGACTTCGCCACGACGCCCGACGGCGTGCGCGTCGACGAGCCGCTGCGCGCGCTGCTGCGTCAGCTCGACCGCATGTGCGACGGCGCCGTCGCGTTCGTGAGCGGTCGCTCGATCACGGACATCGACGAACTGTTCGAGCCGCTGTATCTCGCGGCGGCCGGCGTACACGGCTGCGAGCGGCGCGACGCCGACGGCAAGTGGATGCGACCCGCGTTTCGCGGTGATGGGCTGCGCGACTTCCTCGATCGCATCCGCGGGCAACTGGCCTCACTCGATGGCGTTCTGGTGGAAGACAAGGGATGCGCGGCGGCGCTGCATTACCGGCGCGCGCCGCATCTCGAAGCTCCGCTGCGCGCGTTGCTGCTCAGGTCCATCTCCACGTTGCCGCCCAATTTCGAGTTGTTCGAAGGCGACCACGTCTTCGAGATCAAGCCGGCGACCTACACGAAGGCCACGGCCATCGAAGCGTTCATGCAGGAGGCGCCGTTCGCGGGACGGTTCCCCATATTCATCGGTGACGATTCGACGGACCAGGACGGCTTCGCCGCGATCCGCCGCTACAAGGGCCTCGCGATCGGGGTGGGAAATCGCGTCGCCGCCGACTGGCGCCTGCCGAATCCCGCCGGGGTACGGCGCTGGCTCGAATCCTTCCTGCTGAGAAGGGCACAGTGAGCAGGCTGGTCGCGGTCTCGAATCGCGTTTCGGTTCCGAAGCGCGGCGCGTCGCCCGGCGGGCTCGTGGTCGGGCTGCTCGCGGCGATGCAAAGCCGCGGAGGGCTGTGGTTCGGCTGGAGCGGGGAGACGACCAACCTCATCACGCCGCCGACCATCGAGCGCCGCGGCAACGTCGACTACGTGACCACGAACATGGACGAGGTCGAATACAAGGCCTCGTACCTCGGCTTCTCCAACTCGGTGCTCTGGCCGCTGTTCCACAGCTTCATCAACGATTTCCGATACTCCGACCTGCATTACGAGGCGTATCACCGCGCCAACTACCGCTTCGCCAACGAGCTCGCGGGGCTGCTCACGCCGGACGACGTGATCTGGGTGCACGACTATCACCTCATTCCGCTCGCGCAGAAGCTGCGCGACGCGGGCGCGCGCCAGCCCGTCGGCTTCTTCCTGCACATCCCGTTTCCCGCGACCGAAATCCTGCGTGTGTTGCCGGTGTTCGCCGAACTGCTGCGCGATCTGCTGGCGTACGACCTCATCGGCTTCCAGACGCGCACTGACCTCGATTCGTTCCGCTCCGCGGTGAAACAAGTGTGGCCCGAGGCGGAGGTCACCGATTCGGCGATCACGCTGGCCGGACGCCGCGTGCTGACGCTCGTCTGCCCCATCGGCGTGGACGTCGATGCAATCCAGGCGCTGGCCGCGGAGGCCGTCCAGCAGGAGGAGTGCCGCAAGATGGTCGCCGGATTGTTGGGCCGACGGCTCATGCTCGGCGTCGACCGCCTCGACTACAGCAAGGGCCTCGTGCAACGCTTCCGCGCGTACGAACGTTTCCTCGAAGCCCACCCCGAGAATCGCAATCGCGTCACGTTCATGCAGATCGCGCCGCTTTCGCGCACCGACGTGCGCGCGTACTCGGAGATCCGGCGCGAGCTCGAGCAGGTGACAGGGCGCGCCAACGGCCGCTTCGCGGAGCCGGACTGGACGCCGATCCGTTACCTCAACCGCAATTTCCCGCGCGACACGCTCATGGGGTTCCTGCGCTGCGCTCTCATCGGCATCGTCACGCCGGTGCGCGACGGCATGAATCTCGTCGCGAAGGAATTCGTCGCCGCCCAGGACCCGGCCGATCCGGGCATGCTCGTGTTGTCGACCTTCGCGGGAGCGGCGCACGAGCTCGGTAGCGCCGTGCTCGTGAATCCCTACGACACGCGCGGCGTCGCGCACGCGATCCAGCAGGCGCTCACGATGCCGCTCGAGGAGCGGCGCGAGCGCCACCAGTCGATGCTGACGGCGCTGCGCGCCAACAGCATGAATCGCTGGCACGGGCGATTCGTCGGTGCGCTCGACGATCTGCGCGGCAGCCTCGCCGCCGCCTAGCTA